>JBPCVE010000200.1:0-12297 GCA_051010795.1 Rubripirellula sp. | reverse complement strand
CGACCAGCCATTCCCCTACCGAAAACACGACTGCCCCTGCCGAAAACACGACTGCATTAAAAAGCGTTCGCTGGCGCAGAGCTTTCATCTTCGTTTTGGTCCTGTGGATAGGTTCTTCAATCTTGCTTTCTACCACTTGGTTTCGGGCGTGGGTGAGCTATCCGTTGCATGTTTCCAACATGACCACCAATGCAGATATTGCTTACGTGATGTCCGACGGTCATGCCTACTGGAACCGGCTATACGCAGCCAGTGACCTTTATCACATGGGCAAGATAAAAAAGATCGCGATTCAGGAAAATCCAACGTCCTCACGGTACAATTTTGTCTTGCGGCGTTCACAAACAGTCACCCAACGCTCGATTCGCTACCTTGAGGACTTGGGCGTTCCAGTGGATCGCATTATCACAGTCGCTGGGGTCGATTCCCCCGCGTTAGGTTCGTGGAGCGAAGCTCAAGCATTTGCAAATGAATTCCCCGAAATCCCCAACTTGGTCGTCGTCACGTCATCCCCCCACACTCGCCGCAGCCTGATGTGTTTCGAGCGGGCAATGCCGGCGTCCTGCCAAGTCAGTGTTTTTTCAGATTCGCTTCCCGATGAAGGGGCTGAGCTTTTTGCCCCAATCTGGCACGAGTACGGCAAGTTAGCAGTCTATTGGGTCATTGCACGCTGACGCAGGTACACACCTGTCCAGATGCTAGCAATCGCGAGTGCAACAAAGACTTGCTCAGCATCACGATGTTGCCAAATGGATTCAAAAAAACCGATGCCGGCTCATGCGAGATGCAAGCATTAACAGCATCTCTTGACGCAAGCCGTAGCATCTGGAATTCTCACCAATAACTGTACGTGCGTCTTGTAGTAAGCATACCGTGCCTAACACCACCGAGCCTAACACCGAATCACGCAAGCATCGAGTCATCGTGACTGGTGGCGCTGGGTTTATCGGCTCTGCTCTGATTCGCTACCTAGTGACGCATGAGCTCGCTGAAGTCCTCAACATCGACAAACTGACCTACGCTGGAAATCTAAGCTCACTCAAATCGGTCGAGGCGGACGCTCATTACCATTTTCAAAAAATAGACATTTTAGACGATGCAGTGATCAGCAAAGCGATCACTGAATTCCGCCCCACCTCGATCATGCATTTGGCTGCTGAGAGTCACGTTGATCGTTCGATCGATGGCCCGATGGGTTTCATTGAAACCAATGTTGTGGGTACCTGCCAACTGCTACAGCACGCGCTAGAATATTGGCGTTGCTTGTCCAAAGACGCCAAAGACAACTTTCGCTTTCACCATATTTCAACCGATGAGGTGTACGGTTCACTCGGAGCAACGGGCTTGTTCACCGAGCAAACAGCATACGACCCTCGCAGTCCCTACTCAGCCAGTAAAGCGAGCAGTGACCACTTGGTGAGATCCTGGCATCACACATACGACCTGCCTGTCGTCATCACAAACTGCTCAAACAACTATGGGCCCTACCATTTTCCCGAAAAGCTCATCCCACTCATCATTCTCAATGCACTGGATCGAAAGCCGCTTCCAATCTACGGAACAGGCGAGAATGTGCGTGACTGGCTGTATGTTGACGATCACGTCAAAGCTCTATGGAGGGTCGTAACGCGCGGACAGATTGGAGAAACCTACAACATTGGTGGCAACATGGAACGCACCAACCTTGAGGTTGTAACGACGGCCTGTGACATCCTGGATACGATGAAGCCCCACCCGGAAGGGCAGAGCCGAGACCTGATCGAGTTCGTGTCTGACAGACCAGGTCACGATCTCCGTTACGCCATTGACTCATCCCGTATTCAGCAGGAACTGGACTGGGAACCCGAAGAGAGCTTTGAAAGTGGCCTGCGTAAAACAGTGAAGTGGTACTTGGACAATGATTGGTGGTGGGCCCCAATCCGGAATGCAAAATATGCAGGCCAACGTCTAGGCACCATCCCAGCGAACCAAAACAAAACAGACTGAATAGCAATACAAAACTATCAAGATAGCTATTGTCAGCGATGGAATGTTGGCAAGTGCACTCGACAGGATCATTGATTCATGGACGAAACGAGCATTCCGTTCAACAAGCCATACGTGGCTGGTAAAGAACTCTATTACATTGCGCAAAGCATTTCCTTCGGAAACATTTCAGCCGATGGCCGCTTCACCAAAGCCTGCAATGAACTACTGTGCGCAAGATTCAATCTTGGCAGCAGCCTGATGGTGACATCGTGCACGTCTGCTCTGGAAATGGCGGCGATTCTATGCGACGTCGAGCCTGGTGACGAAGTGATCCTGCCATCTTACACCTTTGTCTCAACGGCCAATGCGTTCGTACGAGCCGGAGTGAAACCTGTATTTGTTGATATTCGCCCCGATACATTGAATATGGACGAAACACAGATAGAGAATGCCATCACGAGCCGTACCAAAGCAATTGTACCGGTACATTACGCAGGCGTAGCATGTGAAATGGATACGATCACGGATATAGCCGAACGTCACGGCATCTACGTGGTCGAGGATGCAGCACAGGGAATGCACGCGTATTACAAAGGCCGAGCACTGGGGTCCATCGGCCACATGGGCACCTACAGTTACCACGAAACAAAAAACTATGTCTGTGGAGAGGGTGGCACCTTAACCATCAACCACCCAGAGCTGCAGACACGTGCAGAGATCATCCGAGACAAAGGCACGAATCGACAACAGTTTTTCCGTGGAGCCGTGGACAAGTACACGTGGGTAGACATTGGATCTTCTTACGTGCTTAGCGAACTTTCCTGCGCATTTCTTTACGCCCAGCTTGAGGCGTTGGATGAAATCCGAGCACTCCGAAAACAGGTATTCGATAACTACCAACATCTCTTGGGTGGACTTGAAGACGAAGGTTTCCTTCAGATGCCTGTCATTCCCGACGAGTGCGAGACGAATTACCACATGTTCTACATCCTGCTCAAGGATCAAGAGACGCGGGATGCACTGATGCAGTATTTGCGAGAGCATGACATCAATGCGGTATTCCATTACATCCCGTTGCACACATCGCCGATGGGCCGTTCCTTTGGGTACCGTGAGGGACAATTGCCAGTCACGGAAGACCTGTCGGGAAGACTACTTCGACTGCCATTCTTCAACGAGATCAGTTTTTCCCAGCAGGAACGAATCACCGACTGGATCAACTCCTTCCTGGCCCAGCGAACCTATCGCATGGCCGCTTAGACCGCACAAGCCAGCGTGATGCAACATCGCATCTCTCGATAGACTGACAAACCAAAATCAACCTGATAGACGACGAACCTTCTTCGCGGTATCTCACCACTGGCAAAGGAAACACCACATGACCAGAAAAGGCATCATTCTGGCAGGTGGATCGGGCACGCGACTGTATCCCATCACAGCAACCATCAGCAAGCAGCTCCTGCCTGTCTACAACAAGCCAATGATTTACTATCCATTGTCAATGTTGATGCTAGCCGGAATCAGGGAAGTGTTGATCATTTCGACCCCAGATGATTTGCCAAGTTTCAAACAACTCCTTGGTGACGGATCTGCTCTTGGGATGTCGTTTGAATACGAAATCCAGAAGGAACCCAACGGACTCGCTGAAGCCTTCATCATCGGCGAGTCTTTTCTCGCAGGATCTCCCTCATGTCTCGTGTTGGGCGACAACATCCTGTATGGCAACACCGTGGGTGGCCTCATGAAGAAAGCATCGGCCCAGCTGGACGGTGCAAGCATTTTCGGGTACCCCGTGAAGGATCCAACACGTTTCGGGGTTGTTGAATTTGACGCGGAATGGAACGTTTTGAGCATTGAAGAAAAGCCGGACAAGCCAAAAAGCATGCACGCAGTTCCCGGAGTGTACTTTTATGACTCCCAAGCTCCCACGCTCGCAAAGCAGGTCAAACCTTCGAGCCGCGGTGAACTCGAAATCACCACACTCAACCAGATGTATCTGCACCAGAACAAACTGAAAGTAGAAGTCTTTGGCCGCGGTGTGGCGTGGTTTGATACAGGTACCCACCACTCCCTGCTGCAGGCAGCAAACTTTGTTGAAACGATCGAAGAACGGCAAGGCATGATGATCGGCTGCATCGAAGAAATCGCATACCGCAATCACTGGATGGACCAAGCCATGGTCCGTAAAACTGCGAATCGCCTGGGGGCGAGTGCCTATGGCCAGTACCTCCTCCAACTCGTTTTCGAAAGAAGCCGTGAGGGAGTCTGAGGGCTTAGTGGACATTCCGCTTCATTGGGTGATCCGAATTCATCCTACGTGCAGAACACCGCGCAGCGGCAAGCACCTTTCCGTTCACCCAGAAGAAACAAGAATGCCGCAACCACACCTCGAACCCAAAAAATATCGAAAAGCGTTTGATAGTCCTAGCGAACATTCCGGTGTAGTACGGTCTCGCAATTGGCAAACAGGCATTTGCATTTTTCCGGCATACCTAAGCATTTTGTAAACCAGCGAATCGAAACTCAACAAGCACACCACGTCGACCTTACGAGTACCAGAGTGAAAGAAAATGAACACTGAGAAAGCAACAGATATTGTCAAAAAAACTATTGCCAAGGTGACGGAGCACCAGCTAGCGATCACTGAGGACATGCAACTAGTGGGCCGAGAAGCAGTCCTTGACTCAATGAAACTTGTTGAGGTCTGTCTCGCACTTGAAGATTTCGCGGATGACACTGGGTTTGAGTTTGACTGGACATCTGAGGCAGCCATGTCAAAGTCCCGCGGCATGTTCCGCACTGTTGCCGCTCTCGCAGAGGAACTGTTACGTCAATGGGAGCAAACGCAATGATCTTGGTTACTGGGGCAAGCAGGGGACTAGGAAAGGCGATTTCAGAGAGACTCTCCGAAAAGGGAGAAAGAGTGATTGGCTTGGTGAGGGCTCCAACATCAGGTGAAATCGAATGCGTCCAGTGCGATGTTACTGACTATGCATCTGTCAAAGCGGCATCGCGTCAAATCAAGCAGATGAAGACTCCGGTGGAGTCTTTTATCAACGCTGCTGGCGTCGCAGCGATGAACATGGCGGTAACCACAGATGAAACAACTGTTCAAAAGCTCATCCAGACAAATCTAGTTGGCACAATTTACTGCTGCCAATTGTTCTCACCGATCATGCTCCGGCAAAAACGCGGAGTTTTCATCAATTTCTCAACGATCGCTGTCGCCTTGGCCCTGAAAGGCGAATCTGTGTACGCAGCCTCCAAGGCAGGAGTGGAGGCTTTTTCGAGATCCTTCGCACGTGAAATGGCAGACTTCAATGTTCGTGTAAATTGCATTGCCCCAGGGCCAATACGCACCGACTTATTACAAGGAATCACTGACACACAAATCCAGAATATTGTTTCCCAGCAGGTCATCCCAAAACAATTTGAGAAATCAGACGTGTGTGATCTGATCGAACTCCTCACTGATCCAAGAGCATCGTCCTTGAGCGGCGAAACCCTACACATTGGAGGTGTTTGATGGACCTAATTGAGACACTCAAGCAGCGATGGGAACAGATCGAATACCCGTTCCTGATCCACAGCGAGGGTGAACTTCGCTTCGATCAAATTGCAGAAAGCCAGGCAACGGATCTATCCAACATACACAGTGGTGATGTTGTTGCGCTGATCGGCGACTTTGATCCTCAGTCAATACTTTCACTTCTGAGATTGATTGACAGGCATGTGATCCTTGTGCCGCTTACTGCAGACACACGAGAACAACATGATTATTTCTTTGAAACCGCAATGGTCGACGTAGTTGTGGAAGGAAATTCAGTAAAAAGGATTGACCACTCCCACAAAAACCAGCACATTGAATTTCTAAGGAAAGTTAACCATGCGGGCCTAGTACTGTTCTCAACTGGCACCACTGGCCGCCCCAAAGCCATCCTCCATGATCTCACCCTGTTCATGCAACGGTTTGAGACGCCAAGACCGACGTTGAAAACCATAAACTTCTTGCTCTTTGACCACATTGGAGGTTTGAACACCCTGCTACACACACTCTTTAACAAGGGCACGGTCGTTGCACCAAAGTCACGCAAAGTCGAAGATATTCTCAGCACGTGCCGGGACCATGAAATTGAAGTACTGCCAACAACCCCGACTTTTTTGCGAATGATGCTAATGAGTGGTTTAATTCCAGAGCATTTCCCCAACTCCTTGAAAGTCGTCACCTATGGCACCGAAAGAATGGACCAACCTACCCTCGACGCACTCTGTGCATCCTTGCCAGATGTCGACTTCCGACAGACTTTTGGAATGTCTGAACTGGGTATCCTTAGGGTAAAAAGCGAAGCGCGCAACAGCCTATTTATGAAAGTAGGAGGAGAAGGTGTCGAAACTCGAGTCGTGGAAAATGTGCTGGAAATAAGATCGGCTACACGCATGCTGGGTTACATCAACGCGAAAAGTCCGTTTGACAAGGATGGCTGGTACAACACCAAGGACATCGTTGAGGAGAAAAACGGTTACTACAAAGTGACTGGCCGCACTTCCGACGTTGTTAATGTTGGCGGCCTCAAATTCATGGCCAGCGAAGTTGAACGCGTAGCACTCAAATTCCCCAACATAACACTGGTCAAAGCAGTTCCAAAAAGAAATCCTATTACTGGTCAGCACGTTGAACTGCACGTGCAGGAAACCGCCGAAAATCTCGTCGACAAGAATTCACTGACAAGTTTTTTAAAGGAGAACCTGCAACCACACATGGTTCCACGACGAATTCGAATTAAGAACGTTGCTGTGGGCCACAGATACAAGAAGTCATAAACATGAGGCTAACAAACAATGCCCTGCTATTACCGATTAAGAAGGTTGACACCCGGGACTTATTACGTGATTCGGGACGCAGCGAAAAAGAGACTGCAAAAATAATCGCAAACACTGGAATCCTGAGTTTCCGCAATGCAAGCCCCAAACTACTGACTGAATTTATCTTTGATGGTCTTGGCAAACTTCAAACACAGCATGAACATTTTTTCACAGACGTTGATGCAGTAATCGTTGTATCCCAGTCATTTGACGAGCGAATCCCATCTATCAGTACGCGAATCCAGAGCAAATTCAACATCCAATCTGATGCATTCTGCATTGATCTGATGGACGGTTGCTGCGGGTACATCAAAGCTCTTAGTTTAGCCCAACTGCTCGAGGCACAAGGCTTCAAGAAAAGCCTGGTTGTCGCGGGAGACCTAAACTCCATGATGACGACCAAAGCTGACATCGGCACAAAAATCTTGTTTGGCGATGGAGTTTCAGTTACGACCCTCGAAGCTGACACGTCTGAACTTGCAGTCAGACTGTTCAACGACGGTGACAATGAAAAAATCATTACTTGCGTTAACCACGACAATGTGATGCGAATGAATGGATTCGAGGTCTTCCGATTTACGAAGAATATGGTGCCACCTCTCATCACCACATTTTTAGAAGAAACAGGCCAGACGTTATCTTCATTCGATGTATTGGCTCTTCATCAGGCAAGCCGACTGGTGGTGTCTACGATTTGCAACCAACTAAACTACCAGAACAAGCTTGCAGACAACTTCGCGTGTGCTGAAATTGGAAACATTGGGGCTGGAAGCATTGGTGCGTGGCTCGCGACCGCAACAGAGCTACCAATTGCAGGCCCCCAAAAGATGCTCGCCGTGGGGTTCGGTGCTGGCTTATCTTGGGGCTTAGCATCCCTTCTTGTTGATGTTCACACAAACGAGATTATTAATGTCTAACGTGACTTTCACTGAGTTTGCTGAAGCGTTTGCGCAGGATCTGGAGCTAGAAACTGAGCACCACTTGACTTGCCCGCTGAAGGAGATTCCCGAATACGACAGTTTGGGAAAAATCAACTTCAGTCTAGTCATCGAGCGACTCTTTGGATTTCAAATACCCTATGACGTTCTCGACAAACAAGAGGGTCTGAATGAACTCTACGAATATTGCGTTCAGCACGCGACAGGTGAATAGGTTATGCCCGCTGCCAATCTACGTCCGCTCGCATTCGACGACATTCAACTCCTAAGGTACTGGAGAAACCTGGATCATGTTCGTCGGCGAATGGTTTTTCAGGAAATCATTGGCAGGGACCAACAGCGAAAATGGTTTAATGAACTGAACAACGACAGGGTAAACTACTTCATTTACTCTTTAGACGATAACGATATCGGTTCCGTACACCTGACAACGCTTGACTCCCATGAGAAAACGTTTGAGGCTGGGATATTCTGTGGTGATCCAGATTTTCTTCGGCATTGGATTAACATGTGGGCGTGCATCAGATTGTACAACTACGCATTTCTAGAGCTTGGATTCGAGACTGCATACGCAACGATCCGCAAGGACAACACAAGTGCACACAGCCTCAACAGATCTCTTGGATATGTAAGCTTGAGTGAGGAAACAGAAGGTGCTACACGGCTGACCTTAACGAAAGACAATTACGTGCAAGAATCCCAGAAACTGCAAAGATATCTACGTGAGTTTGCTAAACAGGACATTTAAGACACAGCGTGACGCCGTCGACACACACCGCATGTGGTCCGACATTGCAGAATCGTTCCATCAGAATCGTCTTTCCAACGGCCTGTAGACGGCACTCCCCTGAGACAGTGAGTCTCCACACGGTTGCCTCACAGCACTTATCATTTTGCGTGACAACTGTCGCCCGAAAACGACCCCACAAAGACGCCCATTGCAATTGGTGTTTCCACCAGCCAATTCCAGGAAACAACGAGACGGACATTTCACGCACTTCATATGGGTTCCAACAGGACACGGGTACTATCACCCATTGGGCAATCACGAATCTCAGTTTGATCGGTTTTATAGACACTCACCTCATTACTGATGTGCACGCGCTGCCCAACTCGCGCACTTCAACGCCGGCACCTACTCAGATAAAACAACATCACCTTTTCGTTTGCGACGACTGTAAGCTGATCACCCGCAACCCGTGACAAAATAGCCCGTATGATCCCTGAGGATGCGGATTTCCTTGGCCACTTTATCTGGTTCTAACAAACGGGGCCTCAAGATCCTCGAGCAAGGACGGAGAAAAGAAGCTAAAACTCTTTGGCGCATAAACCTCAGCCCATGGTCTCAGGACGACCCGCGTACTTCTTCACGCACCAGATATTGTGTTTGATTCATGGTTCTCACAAATACCCTGCCAACATACTCCCCAAGCACCCCAATGGTTAGTAACTGAGTTCCGGCAAAGATGGAAGTTATCGTCGCTAGAAACGTGAAGCCGGGTACCACGCTGCCGTACCAAAGCCAGCAAACCAATGCATAGGCACCGAGGCAAAAACCAAAAAACGAAAAAACAACACCAAGAAACACCGAGAACCGAAGCGGAAATACTGAAAACCCCGTAAACATCGTCACCGCGTGATCCAATAGCTTGCGAAAAGTGTATCCCGATATGCCACATTTTCGTTCCTCATGCCGCACGGTCACAGCAGAGAAACGTACTGTCGTCCAAGCGAGGAGAACATCGATATTGACAGAAGGATTCCGGTAATCCTGAAACCCCTGTCGCAATTCGGTTCGGAATGCCCGGAAAGCGCATACATTCCGTGCATTTTCAGCACCCATCAATTGCCCCAAAGCGCGTTTTGTCATGACCGATGCGAGATCCCGCATTACCCCATGTTTCTGCGAGGCAGGTGGTGCGTAAACCACATCATGCCCGTTGGCCAATTCCCCTAACAACTTCGGCACTTCCTCTGGTGGGTGCTGCAAATCGTCGTCCAACGTCACCACCACATCTCCTTCAGCCACTCGGACGCCGTGTAATATCGCGTTGTGTTGACCATAATTACGGCTCATGCGGTAACCACGAATCCGCACATCCCCCTTTGCCAAACGGCGAATCACCTCCCAACTGCCATCTCCACCACAGTCTTCAACAAGAATAATCTCGCATGGTTTCTCTAACAAACTGAATGTCTTGATCAGCCTCGAAGTTAATTCAGGCAGAACGTCACCCGAGCGATAAACAGGGATCACGACAGAGATCAGTGCGAACGAATGAGTCATTTCAATCTACCGACTTCTTTATGGACGACCTGTACCCTGAGCCCTGATAGTTCTTCTGGCACATGCGCTTTTATGTTTATGGCGTTCAGGGTGAACCCCTTCCATCACTACCAGTGGAAACTCGACCATGAGTTTCGCGTAAATCCCGATGAGCAACAATCCCGAACACGAGGGGAACAAAACACAAATCCGTATCTGCAAAGCACCTTCGAGCAAGAATTGGAAATGCAAACAAAAATACAAGAAACCCCTATAGCTATCGAACTCGCCATGACCACAAAGACGCATGCGAGGGCTCCGCGTACGATTTGGCAACACAAACTCAGGAAACGCCCCAAATCAATCGCCGATATGCGACGCCACCAGTTTCGGATTTAATCCAAGCCACTCTGCTTGGTATATTGGCCACAGGAAAACCAAAAGACTCCAACACAGCCCTTTTCCCACTTAATTCATGCCGTGATATGCTGTATCGAGAAATCTTGAGAACAATTGGAACAAGTACACCATTCACGAGCATTCAACTTCGTAACCATCCAGATCCGTGAATTCAAAACAACACATGCGTAGTGGCTCGTTAAACAGCGGATTCAAGCGAGCGAGCCTGCAGCCAACGTGAAGCAACAATGCCACTAACATCCAGGCTCCCATTGTAAATGTCAAACGAGGACAAAGTCTCACGATTGGCTCGCTATTAGCTCGTCATTCATGAATCCACCTCAGTAACGCGAATACGAACGAAATCACCAAACCAGGGATGGTACTGATCATGCTGACAGACATCGCAAAAATGACGGATGGAAAATGCCAGCAGCATGATGGCATCTGGATGACCAAAACGAACGAAGAGATTTCGTATCCAGACTCAGCCAATGCCGACTGCCGTCAAATTGAAGAGCAGTCTTATTGGTTCCAACATCGAAACAGCATCATCATTTCTCTTCTAGCAGAGTACGCTTCGGTCGACGAAAAAAATTTCTTTACGGACATCGGTGGTGGAAACGGTTTCCAATCAAAAGCAATCCAGAACACCGGGCTTGCAACGGTATTGGTGGAACCGGGACTTACCGGTTGCATAAACGCAAAAAAACGCGGAGTAAAAACGGTGGTAAACGCCACGCTGGAAGCCAGCGGCCTGCGAGATGAAAGCGTTCCCTTGGCGGGCGCTTTTGACGTCGTCGAACATATCGAGGACGAATCAAATTTCCTCGGCACTGCATTTTCAAAACTCAAGACCGATGGACTATTTTTCATGACAGTTCCAGCCCTTTCAATCCTGTGGTCAGACGAGGATAGCTACGCCGGACATTTTCGAAGATACACGGTCAAATCGGCCTGCCGAAGCCTCGCAACAGAAGGCTTCAAAATTGAATTCGCAAGTTATATTTTCAAGCCTCTGGTTCTCCCGATCTTCCTATTGCGTGCTGCACCGTACCGTCTGGGTATATCCAAGGGCGTTGACATCCAAAAAACGGCCAGGCAACACACACTTCCCAACAATCCAGCCGGTCGACTCGTGAACCGTGGCCTTAAGAAAGAATTGGAACTTCTGCAACGAATGCAAAAGCAAAGAATTGGAACCAGCGTGGTCGTTGTTGCTCGAAAACCTTAACCACGTTCCATCAAAAATTTTTGAGAACCACACCACACCGACCAGAACCACACCGACCAGAAGACTCTCCTTCTACCAGCGTTCAACATGCTTGAATTTAGAACGTGAAACTGAAATCTTACTTCCAAGAAAGCTGTACAACTAAAGCTCAAATACAGTTTTGGCTCGTTACCCCAAGCAAAATACTCCAGTTGCGCTGGAGCCTTTCTCGTCAATTCCTTCATTTCTAACACTTCACATAAACAGCATTGCAGACAATGGTCCCCCCATCCGTTCGCATGCCTTCCATCTAATTTGATTGGTTCAGCTTGCTCCAATGAAATTTCCAACTCCAGCATCACTCCCTATGATCAATCCACCAGACCTCAGGTCATGCCACCTCTGCATCTGCATAAGTCTTGCAGTCTTTCACACAACCTTCGCGCAAAGCCCAGATACCAAACCTGCGTCAACGCAACACACGAATCAGCTTGCTAAGGAGTCGAGTCCTTACTTGTTGCAACATGCTCACAATCCGGTGGATTGGTATCCTTGGGGTGAGGAGGCGTTTGCCAAGGCGAAACGTGAAGGCAAGATGGTGTTTCTGTCGGTGGGCTACGCTGCCTGCCACTGGTGCCATGTGATGGAAC
>JBPCVE010000199.1:0-5720 GCA_051010795.1 Rubripirellula sp. | reverse complement strand
CTTCTTGGATCGTTTCCCGATCGCGAACCACTAACTTGACCATTTTTGCTCCGAATACATTGCCAGATCATGTCTCCCTTTGGAGGGATTTTCCTACCAGGCAGGCCCTGTGCCGTGCCACCGGAGGGGAAGTCTAACGATCAGCCCGCCTCAGTGGCAATGGCGGGACCCCGTTTCAGCCGTATTTCCGTACGAAATTGCCCATCAATTTCGGTTCGTCGCCAGTTCAAGGCCGTTTCCGAAGGCCGGTAGAGCGTGGCTCACCCATTTTGACGCTATCCGCTCGCCAGCTGGGGATACGGGTTCGGCAAACTAGCCGACCAAGAGAGCTGCCGCGATGAGCCGTTTTGAGCAACAAGCGCCGACTTCGCCACCAATCTCGATCTGCTTAGATCAGGTCTTCGTCAAGGTCGTCTTCCAAGGTCACCCCAAGTCCGCGAAGGACCTCCTGCAGATGGGTGTCCAAGGCGTCCAATTGTTCCAAAACGTCATCCTGACGCTGTTCCAGCTCGTTCAAAAGTTGACCTGGTTCGATATCCGCGACTTGTGAAGTCTGTGTTGGCGACATATTTGCTTTGCTGGTTGCCTGAGGACTACGTGGAGAACGCACCTTTTCAAGTTGGTGATCCAACCCCGTTGGAACGCTCTCTGCTGGACTCTTTGAATCGGTAAGATTCGATTCTTTCACGAGCCAGCGTCCGGTCGCATCGGTCCGAGAAGTCAGGAAAGATGTGCGGCTCGCGGTGACATAGCCGGTCAGTTAGCCCGTGCGACACTGTGAACCCCAGCCGTGCCACACTGTGAGCCGACAAATTTAGGCCCGCTCGATGGAGACGGGGCCCCAACTGACCAACGGAAAATTGAAGAATTGAGTAATTCCGAATTTTGAGACCAGCAGCCCCGAAAATGCACATCGAAAAGCTAGTCGACCTTGCCGCATTCCAACCCGGCTGAGAAATCTCACCAGCTTCGCGATCTTCCCCCCCCCACATGCACGAGTAGGCTGCCTTTGCCGGAGATTGCCTCTCTACCATGAAATGCTATCAATCGCGAGCAGGTGGCTTCGCTCTTGCTGTTTGAGGGTCAGATGGATAATCTGCAGTTGGGTTCAGGGAAGGAACGCATGGTTGTCAGGGAGGGCAATTACGTGTTGAAACGAACGTCGATCAGGACGAAGCTTGCTATCACGCTGACATTGCTGTCAGTCGTTTTTGGTTTGCTCGTTTCAGCTGTGGTGTTTGCAGTCGAGTCTTACAACAGCTTGGCGTTGCAACTGACCCAGCATTCCCGTGAAGTGCAGCGGGCGAGCGAGTTGCATATCACTGCTTACAAGTTGATCGGTAGTTTTGGGAGCAAGCTTGGGAGTGCCAAAAGTGCACAAGAGCATGGCTTGTTGCCTTCGAAATTTAGCGAGCTGCCGTCAGGGTTATTGATTGAGCTGGGCTGGGATTTCGAATCATGCGGTGCTGACTTTGAGACGCATCTTGATACGTGTTGCGGCTTATCTAAATCGCAATCGACGAATTTGCTAATGCCCGAGCTGGAGCGAGGGGACCGGTTGGCAGAAATCAAGAATCAGTTTCATGCATTCAAGCAGTTGGAACCGTTCAGCAGCGAGGTCAAATACAGCTCGGGCTACAACCCAGAGAAAAAAGCTCAGATCGAGAAATTCCTTCGCTCGCTGTTGGGGAAAAGTGAAACCTATGCGGAGGAGACTCGCGACGCGTTCACTGCGTACAGCGACCAGCTTCGAAGGCAGGCTCGCTTTTGGCGAAATGTTGCTTGCGGATGTGCAGTGGCCACAGTGGCTTTGGTAGTGACCTTTTTCTGTCTCTTTACTTCGTACATTGCAAAGCCATTTCGTACATTGATTGATGGTTCACGGTTGGTTGCTGGTGGTGAGTTCGATCATCGAATTGATCTCGGGACCGAAGATGAGCTGAATGAACTGGCTCAAGCGATGAATAGCATGACGAATCGCTTTCAGCACACGCTTGGAAAACTGAATGCAACCTGCGAAGGTCTTGATCGTGAGGTCAAGGCAAGGACTCGTGAGGTCATTCAGAATGAACAGCTTGCAAGTGTGGGGTTTCTCGCCGCGGGTGTGGCACACGAAATCAACAACCCTCTGGCAACGATCGCCATGAGTTCCGAAGTGTTGCAAACGCGGCTATCTGACTTGGCAATGCTGCCGGCGGAGCAACGTGTGTTTGATAGCGAGTTGCAGCATGAGTTACCTAAAAATCTGCGCCGCATCGAGGACGAGGCTTATCGTTGCAAGGGAATCACAGAAAAGCTGCTCGATTTCAGTCGCCTGAGTGAAGTGCAGCGTGCCCCCACGAATATCGTTGATGTCGTCAACGAAGTGGTGGATATGGTTGGTCAGCTGGGCGAGTTTCGCTGTAAAACGCTGACCACACATGCCAGCCATGCGGTTGTTGTTGAGGTGAATCCTCAGGAAATCCGTCAGGTGATCTTGAATTTGGTCACCAACGCACTTGAAAGTGTAGATGCCGACGGTGCCGTCGATATTTACGTGGACCTGCAAAACGGAGCAGCGTCTGTTGTTGTCGAAGATACTGGCTGCGGCATGGACATTGAAACACAGCAGCATTTGTTTGAGCCGTTCTTTACACGGCGTCGCGATGGCACAGGTACAGGGTTGGGTTTGAGCATCAGTTATCGAATTGTGTCCAAGCACGGCGGGTCGCTCAAGGCGAATAGCGAGGGACCCGGCCGCGGGTCAAGGATGTTATTGACGTTGCCATGTGTGGCATCGGATGAGAAGAATCAGACAGGAAGTCCCGTGGTAATTGGGTTGAAGAATGAGTCGTATCAAGCAGCCGGATGAACAAGCATCGATGCGGATTCTGTTCGCTGACGATGAGACAAATTTACAGGAATTGATGCGTATTGAATTGCCCAGGATGGGGTACGCAGTCACGGTTTGCCCCGACGGGTTGACTGCCGTGGCGGCATTGGAAAGAGAGCCTTACGACTGTCTCTTTGTGGATCTGAATATGCCCGGTCTTAACGGGTTGGAAGTGATTGCAAAAGCTCGGGAGCTGCGACCGGAAATCGAAGCCGTGGTCATGACGGGCAAGCCCAGTCAGGAGACAGCGATCGAAGCGCTGCGATATCAGGTCTTTGATTATCTCACGAAGCCGGCACGTCTGGCAGAAATTTCTGGGATGCTTGGGCGCGTCAACGAGCGCCGTCACGCCCGGCGTCAACTGGCCGCTCTGGAGCATCGTCTGCGGCGGGCAGAAGGAGACTCACAACTGGTCGGAACAGGGCCTGCCATGGAACGCGTCCTGAAGCTTATCTCAAAGGTCGCCCCGACTGACAGTTCTGTCCTGATCCGAGGCGAAACGGGCTGCGGAAAAGAGTTGGTCGCGCGTGCGCTGCACGACAGTAGCTTGCGGGCAGAACAACCAATGGTTGCTGTGAATTGTGGTGCACTTCCAGAAAATCTGATCGAGAGTGAATTGTTTGGGCATTGCCGCGGTGCCTTCACTGGGGCAGACACTGCCCGTACTGGGCTTTTCGAAGTCGCCGATGGCGGCACGATTTTTCTTGATGAAATTGGCGAATTGCCGCTGTCCATGCAAGCTAAATTGTTGCGCGTGCTGGAAACCGGCGATATCCGACGTCTAGGTGACAATCAAACGGTCAACGTGAATGTTCGAGTGGTGTGTGCAACACATCGCGATCTTGAACAGATGGTCGAAGAGGGGACCTTCCGCGAAGATCTGATGTTCCGCATCAATACCTTCGAAATTGGCGTGCCAGCTTTGCGTGAGCGAACCGAAGATATTCCAGTGTTGGCAAGACACCTGTTACGCAGGCACCGTAGTGACGGCAGTGATGATGCACTGTTTACGGATCTGGCGATGCAAGAACTCCAGGGGCACCAATGGCCGGGTAACGTCCGAGAGCTTGCCAATGTGGTCGAGCATGCTGCGATTCTTTGCGAGTCGATGCCGATTGGAAGCGAAGACTTGCCTAGACATTTTGGCAAGCGACAACTGCGAAAAGAAATTCGAGACGCCAGCCCGATGACCCTGAGGGAATTGGAATCGCTCGCCATTGCAAAGGCAGTCGAGCGACATGAGGGTAACAAACCGGCAGCAGCAGCCGAGTTGGGCGTGAGCTTGAAAACACTGTACAACAAACTCAATGCAGCGGAAGAACGCCGGCAAGCTGGATGAGTCCGTTCAGATTTCGGTGCCGGATGTTATCTCTCGCTACCGCTGGGACTTTGGGACCGTTGATCGATCTTGTGGCTGGTACTTATCAAACCAGCTCTGCACCTTGAGGCCGGCGTGTTGTTGTTTCGGGATCGCAGCAGCGAGTTCACGCTTGATATTCTGGTGCTCAGGAGAGGGAGAGGAGGCAAGGTTCTTCCATTCGTGGGGATCGCTGGCATGGTCGTATAGTTCTTCGGACCCGTCCTCGTATCGAATGTAACGCCAACGTGTTGAGCGGATCGCTGTATTGCCTTCTCCATAAGAAGAGATCACAGGCGAGCGTTTTTCGGTTGGGTCGGCCAATTGCGGCTTGATGGATTTGCCATCGAGATGTTCAGGAACAGGTAGTCCCGCGAGATCAGCAAGTGTGGGGAAAACATCGATCAGGCTGACCGGTTGCATGCAGACCGAACCCGCCTTCACGCTTGAGGTGCGAACCATGAAGGGGATCCGTGTGGTTTGCTCCCAAATGGCTCCTTTGCACCAGTGTTTTTTCTCACCCAGATGCCAGCCATGATCACTTACCAACATTACAACCGTCTCGCGACCTCGCGGGTTCTGTTCGAGCGCATCGATGAAGCGACCAATCTGTTGGTCAACGAACGCGATTGAGGCCTGGTAGGCCTGAATCGTCGTCTCCCATTCCTTGCTGGCCACAATGTAGTCGTGGTCACTCAGGTCGGGTTGAACCTTCCCATCTCGAGTTTTGCGAGAGTGAAGTGCTTTGTGGGCGTGGCTTTTCGCCAAGCGTCGCGCAAAGTCAGGCATGTCAGCCCAGTCGTCCGTGACTGGTTCCAATGGCTTCTGGATTGTGTCGAGCGGGAACTGGTCGAAATAGGTCGCGGGGACTTGCAAGGGGCGGTGAGGGCGAAAGAACCCCACGGACATGAAAAGCGGCTTATCGGATTCTTGTTCCCACTGGTCAATCGCCCACTGAGCTACTTTGTAGTCGCTCATTTGTTCGTCATTTACTTCCAACGCGTAGCCATCGTTTGGCGGCTTTAAAGCTCCAAATTTATTTTCGCCCGCTGGAGGCTTTGGATCGCGAGGACGACGTAACAGCGAGTCGCCTCGATTACCTGGGCCACCGTGGTGTACTTTTCCGCCGCTTGCTACACGGTAGCCATGGTTCGAGAAAAACTGTTGTAGCGAGGGAGTCGTTATCTTTTTCTCGCCTTTGAACTTGGCGTTGAAGTAAGTGCCTGTTCGAAAAGGATAAACCCCGTGGTTAAGGCTTGTACGGGAGGGACGGCATTGCGGGGCGTTGCAGTAAGCTTGGGGAAATAGCATCCCGCTTGCAGCCAATGCATCAATGTTGGGGGACTGGGCATCAGGATGGCCTTGCAGACAGCCCAGCCAATCATTCAGATCGTCAACGATGATGAATACAATGTCGGGATGGTGTTCAGTCGCTTGTAAGCTCCTCTCGCAGTTGACGACCGTCAGCACCATGATGAAGGAGTAGAGTGC
>JBPCVE010000198.1:0-9192 GCA_051010795.1 Rubripirellula sp. | reverse complement strand
CGCAAGCCACTGCTGCTTCGGCCGCTTCAATGGCCAAAGCATCCATGATTTCAAGCGCTCCCGGCAGCAACCCCGAATCGATCACCGCCGAAACAGCGTCGCCCGCAGCCTGCAACGACTGGTAACCAACCAGCACGGTGTGAAATTTTTCAGGCTTGGGTAACAATCGCAGCGTGATTTCAAGCCCGATTCCGAACAGCCCCTCACTGCCACAGAACAGCCCGGTATAGTCGGGGCCAACGGACTCAACACTGCGTCCGCCCATCGTGACCACCTCGCCTGTTGCCAAAACAGCCTTGCAACCAATCACATGGTTAGAAGTCATGCCGTACTTAAGGCAATGGGCTCCACCAGAGTTGAATGCTACGTTGCCACCAATCGTACAGACGCTTTGGCTCGACGGATCAGGAGCGTAATACAGACCATGTTTTGCGGTTGCATCAGAGACATGCTGATTGACCACGCCAGGTTCAACAACCGCGATGCGTTCATCAGGATCAATCTCGAGGATGCGATTCATCCGGTTCAGTGCGATCACAATCCCATCAGCAACCGGCAACGATCCGCCTGACAGACTGGTGCCACTGCCCCGTGCCACGAACGGAACCGAATTTTCGTGACACCAACGAACCGCGGCAATCACTTCCTCGGCAGTCTCCGGAATCACGACCGCGCGGGGCTTCGCCCGAAACGCCGTCAAACCATCTGATTCAAAAGCCGCCTGATTTGCCGCATCACGAACAAATCGTGATGGCGGAAATATTGATGCCAATCCCTCGAGTGAAGTCACCATCGATCCTGATTAAAGTTAGACCCAAAGTTACGAAAACGCGTTTACCCATCAGCCCCACGAATCTGCTTCAAGCCTCATTGAGATACATGAATCCCCTTCAGCTAAAAAACGCAGATTGCCCGCCAGCACGCTCGCCTTCCCGTGGAAATCGCCCATCACGTGCCTTGAACTGCGACTGCCCCATGGGTTGATACTGTGTTAACTCTTACTCAGACCTAGCCCAAACAATCTTTCAAAGCGGCCAACAGAGTACCCACGTTCCGTCGATTCGCGCTGTGTCCCATCAAGCCGATTCGCCAAGCCTTACCGGCAAACACCCCGAGCCCGCCACCGATCTCAATATCGTACTCATTCAACAAGCGACTGCGAATTGCTGCCTCATCGATGCCTTCCGGAACCGACACGCAATTGAGCGTGCAGAGCGACTCGCTGGGAATGTACTTCAACCCCAAATTCTCGAGGCCTTCCCGCAGTAACAGGTGCATTTCGCGATGCCGTGCAATGCGTGCTTCCAACCCTTCTTCCAGAACGATTGCCAGTGCCTCACGCAAAGCGTAAACCATGTTGATGGGGGCTGTGTGATGATAGGCGCGTCCACCGCCACCCGTGTAATAATTTTTCAGCATGGAAACATCGAGATACCAGCTTTGCACCTTCGTCTGCCTCGCATCCATTTTCTCGATCGCTCGTGAAGAGAAGGAGACGGGTGACAACCCCGGAGGACAAGACAAACACTTCTGAGTGCCAGAGTAAATCGCATCGATGCCCCACTCGTCGACTTTTACATGGTGCCCGCCCAGAGAGGTCACCGTATCGACAGCCAATAGCATTCCGGCATCGTGGACAAGCGATCCAATTCCCGAGAGGTCTTGCAACGCCCCCGTTGATGTCTCGGCGTGCACAATTCCGAGCACCTTGGCAGCGGGATGCTTCGCAATCACCTCAGCGATGGCCTGCTGACTGAAGGTTTCCCCCCAAGGTACCTCTAACGTGTGAACCGTCGCCCCCGCACGCTCCATGTTGTCTTTCATTCGCCCACCGAAAACTCCGTTGATGCAAACGATCACCTCATCACCTGGCTCAACCAGATTGACAATGATTGTTTCCATCCCGGCCATTCCAGTTCCCGAGACAGGAAAAGTCAAAGCGTTATCCGTCTGAAACACATCACGCAACATCTGACAGGTCTCGTCCATGTATCCGATGTACTGCGGATCGAGATGCCCGAGTGTCGATGCGCCCATAGCACGAAGAATTCGTTGGGGCACTGTGCTTGGCCCGGGGCCCATTAGCAAACGTTCACGGGGATTCAGCGGTTCAACAATGGTCATAAATTCGGTATCTCGAGTTTTTTAATCGTAAGCGTAATTGCAATTATTTTTCAGAAGCAAACAGGGGCACCAACACCGCGGCAGGTCCAAAAAATCAGGTCCATGCCAGGCACATGCCCAATACCCCCGCCACAAGAATGTAATACAGAAACACAAAGCCTGTTATCCGTATCACGTCGCCCTCGCGCCCCACCAACCCCACCACAGCACAAGCCGAGACAACATTGTGAACACAAATCACGTTTCCAGCAGCTCCCCCAACAGCCTGCAGAGCAACCACCCAGATTGGATTGGCACCAATTCGTTCCGCCACTCCGAACTGAAAATAAGAAAAAGTCATGTTACTGATAGTATTGCTGCCTGCAACGAATGCTCCTAGTCCTCCAATCATTGCAGAAAAGGCGGGCCATGCTTGACCCGCAAGCGATGCAACTCCCTCGGCAAGCACAGTCGGCATACTGTCCAACCCGGCGGCCCCCTGCTCACTCTTCAAAAACACTTGCACCATCGGAACTGCAAATAACAGGGCAACCGATGCGGACACCAACATCTTGGTAGAACGTTGCACGGCTCGTCCCACAGACGCTCTACTCATTCGGTGCAGGACAACCGTCACCAGAGAGGCAATTAAAAAGACGCTGCCGGGCAGGTACAAAGGTTGGACTGGGTTGATTGTGACCGGAGTCCCAAACAGGTCCTGTGTTACCGAAGGATCCCAAGGTATAGCGACCGCCTTGATCAGCGGCCCCAGTTGCAGGACAGGCAATCGCGTCGCAACCAGCAAAACGGCAATCACAAGATAGGGAAACCATGCTTTCCACAATGACAATTTTGGCGGCGCCTCAGTCAGATCAACGCTCACCGTTCCATTCCAAGACTCATCCCACGCACTCTTGCCCTCAAAATCCCAGGGACTGCCGCCAGGAAGTAAAAAGCCTCTTTTGGCAGCGGGAACAACAATCGCCAGCCCAACCAGCGATCCCAGCAACGAAGGAAACTCTGGGCCGAGCGTCGCGGCGATGGCAACGTAGGGAATGGTCATCGACACCGATGCAAAGATCGCAAACTTCCAAATTTGCAAGCCATCTGCGAAACGGCGTTCCTTGCCAAAAAATCGGGTCATGACTGCCACTACCAGAAGCGGAATCAATGTGCCTGCGACAGCGTGCAAGGCAGCCACTCGCACTCCAATCATCGGCAGCAATTCTTCCCAGCTTTCCAAACCGATTTCCGATGCGTACTGCATTACTTCCTGTTGCCCGCTGAGTCCTGTCTTCACACCCAAGAGGATTGGCGTACCCACTGCGCCAAAAGAGACGGGAGTGCACTGGATCAACATGCCAGAGATGACGGCGGATTTGGCGGGGAATCCCAACGCAACCAGTAGCGGCACGCAAACAGCCGCAGGAGTACCAAAGCCCGCAGAGCCTTCAATGAACGAGCCAAACAACCACGCGACGATGATGACCTGAACACGTCGATCTGGTGTGATGTTTGTGAACCCTTGCCTGATAACCGCCAACCCGCCACTTTCGGACAACATGTTCAGCAGCAGAATCGCACCGAAAATGATGTAGAGCAACGTACACGTGATCACCAATCCCTTCAGGGAAGCGGCGAACACCTGCAGCGCACTCAATTTCCAGAAAAACAGAGCGACCACGACTGCGGTCAAATACGCCAATGGCATCGCCCTGGATGCAGGCCAACGCAATGCCACCAGAAAAATCGCAACAGCAATGATGGGTGCAAGGGAAATAAGCGGGGCAAAGGAGTCAATCATAAGCTTGCGGATTCACCAGATTCGGCGGACGTTGGCCACGGCAGGCAGCAAGGCAATTCTCCGCCGCCATATTCCCCATTTTTGTTCGAGTGCCAATCGTACCACTTCCGAGATGTGGAGCGACCACGACGTTGTCCATTTCATACAACTCAGGCTCTAACAACGGTTCCTGCTCGTAAACATCTAACGCAGCACCCGCAATTTGCCCTGACTGCAATGCCGTCACCATCGCTTTCTCATCCACGATGGGCCCTCGTGCGGTATTGACCAACAGAGCCTCTGGTTTCATTAAGGAAAACTCTCGAGGCCCCAGCAGATGCCGCGTTTCTGCATTCTGCGCGACATGAATGGAAACAAAGTCGGATTGTTGCAACAACTCATCCAATTCACAGTAAGTCACCTGTAGTGAAGCCTCCTCGCTGGGGGACAAACGTGTCCGATTCCAGTACAGCACTTTCATACTGAACCCACGCGCCCGCGGGATCATTGACTTGCCGATCCGCCCCAAGCCAACCAGCCCCAACGTCGCGTGACTGACATCAGAACCAAGAAACTGCAAGGGTCCCCAACCTTGCCAGGCCCTGGTACGAACAAAACGATCTCCCTCGGCTACTCTTCGTGCGGCATCCAACAGAAGTGCAAACGCCATGTCAGCTGTCGTTTCCGTCAACACCCCCGGTGTATTGGTCACCGGAATTTTCCGTGCTGTGGCAGCTTCAACATCAATATTATTGAAGCCAACAGCAAAGTTAGCCACGACCTTCAACGCTGGGTTTGCTGCCAGAATTTCATCATCAATTGAATCAGTCAACAAACACAACAGACCGTCAACGCCGCAAATGCCGTCCATAATTTCCGCCTTCGTGAGATAGCGGTCCTCATGATTCATGGTCAATATGGACTGATCCTGCAACAACTCCATCGTTTGCGGAGGCAACTCGCGAGTCAGGAATATCTTGGGCTTATCAGACATGAGCAAACTCTTCGATCACCGTGAAGCAAAAAAGAATCAAGGAAGAAACTGCTTAATTGTCCCTATCCCACCAGCAGAGAGTCTATGGCTTGATGATGATGTCCGGTATGTCGGAGCAGTGCTCACCGCACCAAAATGCAGCGAAATCATGTTTTTTGGTAGGGAACAGCTTCAATCACCCGCTCGCCGAAGCCATCATGGATGTACCTTCCCCTAACCCTACCCATGGCAATCACATGCACGCCAAACAACGCACCACCGGCGGATGAGCGTTGATGCAGTAGATTCACGCGTAGCCGCAACCAAAAGCAAGCACACAGCGGATGAACATGACTGACAAATTACACCCCCAAGCAAACTTGCTGCGTGAACCCTTGACCACCGGCATGCTGAAAGGTTGGCCGCTTAAAGGTTGGACAGGGCCCCCGCGCGTACTGAGTTCGCACGTGGAAATACTGAGTCCCAAAGTTTTGCGTTTGAGAGCAGCGTGTTTGAGAGCAGCGTGTTTGAGAGCAGCGTGTTTGCGAGCATCATGCTTGAGAACACGGATCGTCGCAGCCTGCTTGAGTATCGCGTGGTCGACTGCTTGCTGGGGCACGATTGCCAGGGCAGAAGATTCTTCGGTCTTCACGGTTGAGCCAAACTTGATTCACTTGCGTAACAGTGAACCACGCGAATGGGCATCTTTTCCGCCACAGGCGGATGCCCAGCAGTTGAATCTTGAATTCGACTCCCAACCCAAAGACACCCCGGGCACCCTGACGCTCACCCAGTCGGATGTCAAAGAATCGTGGACCCTAACCCTCAACAGCAAGCGTCTTGGCCAGTTAGTCCGAGATGAGAATGAACTGCAAACAGATTTCCTGATCCCTGGCGGAACACTCAAGCAGGGAACGAACCTGCTCAGCATTACGTGCCGAAACAATTCACCCGCAGATGATATCCGTGTCGGACACATCGTTATCCACTCCGCGTCCCCAGCAACAATACGAAGTGCCGCCACGCTTCAAATCGAAATCCTAAATCAGGAACACACACTGATCCCCGGCAGAATCACGATCACAAGTCGACAGGGAACCCTGCTTCCTATCGGCACGAAATCTGGAAACGGCTTGGCGATTCGCGAAGGAGTGGTATACACGGCAAATGGCCGAGCCGATCTCGCGGTCGCCCCCGGGGAATACAAGATCACTGCTGGCCGAGGACTGGAGTACTCGGCTCCCTCCACGATTCTCCGAGTTTCGGCAGGCGAGACCGCCAAACGCACATTGACTCTTGCCAAGCAGGTGGCGACGGACAACTGGATCGCCTGCGACACTCACGTGCACACGGTGACCCACTCGGGGCACGGTGACTGCACCATCGAAGAACGCATGGCTACTCTAGCTGGCGAAGGTATCGAGTTGCCCATCGCGACCGATCACAACAAACAGATTGATTACGGCCCCATAGCCGAGACTGTGGGCGTGCCCCACTACTTCACCCCCGTGATTGGCAACGAGGTCACGACCAAGCATGGCCATTTCAATGCATTCCCCGCACTCGCGACAGGTCGCACTCCGAATCACAACGAACTCGACTGGGAAAAACTGTTTACAGATATCTATTCAACACCCAACGTACGCGTTGCCATCCTGAATCACGCCCGTGACCTTCATTCCAACTTCAGACCTTTTTCGCCTCGACACCACCTGAGCCTGACTGGTGACAACCTTGATGACTGGCAGCAAAATTTCAACGCCATGGAACTGATCAACTCGGGAGCCGTTCAAACCGACCCGATGGAGTTATTCACAGACTGGTGCGGATTAATCAATCACGGGTTACGCGTCACCCCAGTGGGCTGCAGTGATTCACATGATGTTTCTCGATACATCGTTGGGCAAGGCAGAACCTACATTCAGGCAGACGATCATGCCCCAGGTTCGATCAATACCGAAGCGGCTCTGGACTCGTTTCTGAATGGTCGCGTGATAGTGAGCTATGGATTGCTGGTTCAATTGCAAGTCAGATCCAGCGAGGACGTGGCAAACTCACAAGGGCCGGGCGGCAAGCTTAGTATCAAACCCAACTCGAATCCAACCAAGCCTACCAGCCTGGAAATCACGGCCAAAGTCCTGGCTCCGCATTGGTCGCGTCCCCGCCAACTGCAATTGTTTATCAACGGGATGCCAAAGTTCTCAGTACAACTGAATCCCAAAACTGGCTCAGGACAGCCATTCGCGACCACCGTCCAGTGGAACATTCCAGCCGAGAAAATGCCCCGCGACGCATGGCTGACCGCTGTTGCGACGGGTGACGGAATCGATTCACCCCACTGGCCGACCGCCAAACCTTACCAACCCGATTCTGAAATTTTCAAATCCAAAACCTTCAGTTGCACTGGGCCAATCTGGCTTGATGCTGACGGGGATGGAAAATACCGATCAGCTCGTGACTACGCCAAGGAGCTGATTTCTCAAACCCCCGCCGATCCCAATACCGGCAAACCTGACCTGCGAGCGTTAGCAGAATTTTTGACCACACACGATCAAGCAGTCGTCAACCAATCCCTCGCTCTATTGCTAAGAAGTGGCATCGAGCCCTCGCAATTGATTGCCGCCGGAATCGGAATACGCGGCCGGGAATTTGAGCGGCAATGGCGTCAATCCACACAAGCGAGGATCGAACAGCAGGAGTAACTAAAAACACCTGCAACAAGCCAAGCCTTGGCACACATTTGCTCTGAAACCGATCGTGAACACGCAATTCTGGCTGCCCCACCTGATGAATCCAGACAGGAGTCCCGCGGGCATGTAGAACGCAGTGCAGTCGTCGCTGACGACAAACGTGGAAAACCGCAGCAACTTTTCTTTTGTTTTCGAAGCAAAGAATGCTTTTTTCTCGATAACCTTCTATTAGTGTGTGCTAGTAACAGTACAGTTTGGTTTGGTCTTGCTCTCAGTGGAAACCGACCGCGAGCTTGGCTTAATCACGGATCAGCCTACCCGTCTTCAGTCTGAATCGCCTGCCTTTGTGATGGCATCGATCCGGAGAGAAATCATGACGACTCAAGAATGTGATTCCCGCGATCGACGCATTGTCGAAAAAATTCGCACCGTGCTCCAAGCTAATCCGACGCTAGGTCAGCATGCATCCTTGATTGAAGTTTCAATCGAGCACTCGGCAATCGTTGTCAGAGGCAACGTACCCACCGATGGAATGAAAGCAGAACTGGTACCCGCGATCAGGCGTGCCGGTGTTCTGAGCCAAGTGAACAATTGCGTTTTGGTAGTCACCTGAGCGATCGAAACGGATAGCTCAGTTTTGATTCGCGAGCACCAACCCGTCTGCCAGCGCCCAATCAGAGCAGCGTGGGTCATTGCCGAACACACGTCGCAGACCACATGCCACCGCCTCCAAACTGGCACTGCTACTGTCCTTGCTGCTAGCCGACCGTCATCAGACGGATCTTTCCACAACAACCTGACAGCTTCAGTGCCATTGACTGTGCTGTTTACTGTGCCATCGAGATCAACAGTAAGATGAAAGCCAAAACCGCCACGACGGCACAAACTACCCCGATGATCTTGGCCTGCGAATAAGGGGCGTTTCCACTCATGAGGGTTTTGTCCTGTCCGCTGATCACGAGGCGGTACAACTGCCCTTTGTAACGGTAAGCCATTACATAGGCGGGAAAAGACAAGCGTCGGGTGACTAGATTTTGCAATACCAAAGAGACCTGCAACTTCCGGAACTTGGTCCCAGGAATCTCGCTTTGCTGAACACGGTTGCGAGCCATTTCATTCAAGGCTTGCGACACTTGTTTGCGAGCTTGAGATCGCTGCACATCAAACTGTTCGATCGTAGCGTTCCCAGCACCTTCCGGGTTCGGTCGAGCGGTCGTGAGGTCATAGCCGCTGGCGAGCACTCCCACCTCAGCAGCCGACAATCCTTTGGACGCTGAGGCAAGAATGTCATCAAAAACGAATTCTGTGGTACCTGCATGAGGGGCCCATGCCGAACGCCTTCCACCATGATTTGAATCCGCTGCCCAACTGACCCGTGCGTCAGCATCAAATACCCAGGCGACCCACCACAACGGTTTCAATTCCTGAACACGTGCTGTGGTACTCAGGTCGGAGGGTCGAAACCAACCCAAGGAACTGAGCCACTGTTGCAACTGTGCTTTTGCTTCCTCGGACGTAACCGTAAAATTCAAATAGCCGCCCGTTTGCTCCATCGGGTCTTCCAGCGTCTCGATCTCCACAACACTGTCACAAAACGAACAGCTCGGTGCTTGTTTTTTTGGATCGTAGGCCACCGCTGCCCC
>JBPCVE010000197.1:0-6247 GCA_051010795.1 Rubripirellula sp. | reverse complement strand
ATGTCAGCAACTATCCCACCAACCGCCAGGACAACGGCAACAACGCCGAACGTTTTCCCGTGGATTCACGAACAGTCCATAAGGATGGTCGTGCCTTTGAAGGCCCACAAGGCCTGAAGACCATTCTGATGGAAGACAAGGCCAGGTTTTCGCAAACATTCGTAGAGAACATGCTGTCCTATGCCATGGCACGTCAGCTTACTTTTCGCGATCGCGAAAGCCTGGACATACTCTACCAGCAGTCCGCAAACAACGACTTCAAGCTACGCGACATTCTCGTTGCGATTGTGTCATCAGATTTTTTCGCCGAACGATAAGAAGAGGCATTGCAACAGAATCAAGCGGGAAGTCTCCATCTGATTTCTCTTGCGTTTTATCGATCTTCAATCCATCTCACCAGACATCATTCGCGTGACAACTGCACCACTTCGCAGCAGGCTCGTATCAGACTGCCCCGCATTCAAGCATCTCTGAAGCGTTGGTGGCCAACTGCGAGGCCAAGCCCCAACTTCCCGCCTCCTCTGTCAAGCGTGTTCTGCAACCTGAGTATTGTCATCGCCAATAATTGCACGTGGCAGATCCCCTGCTCATGAGAGTTGGACAATCATCTCACAGTATTGAAGCCTATTCGACGATTCGACAGATTTTCAAATTCCTTTCAAACGTGCGACATAGTGAATACAACCCCGAATTCGAAAGTTCACTTTCGATGTTTTAGGAGATCTTGCATCCTGAGGATGCATCAGCACTTTTTGCGGCATGCCAAACCTTCGATCACACAACTTGGGTGAAAAGGCAGACACCGATGAAACGGAAACCGGCAATGCTTCGAGTCGATTCACAGTCAACGATGGATCAATCAATCTCAATGATCACCGAGTCAATGTCCCCACCCCAGTCGATTTCCTTGTCCTAATTTTCTTGTCCTAATTTTCTTGTCCCATACGAATCAACTCAACATTCGCTTGCCCATCCTCCCGCATCTTGTCTGATGTCCGCGTGTGGGACAAGAATGTTGTTTTGTGGATCGTAACCGTTGGACAAGAATCAAATGCCAGTCAAACGCTCTACCGAATCACCGAACCGGTCGAGCTCAAGGCCGCCCCAATCCATCAGGCTGAGAAACAGGCTGCACATTCGACGATTGGAAGCATCAAGGTAGTCAAGCGTGCGACCTCCGCGGAGCTTGCCGCCCCCTCCACCCAGCAGAACGACCGGTAGTTGCCTGGCGTCATGGTTGCCATGAATCATGCTTGAACAATGCATGATGGTGGTGCTGTCGAGCAGAGTTCGATCTCCCTCCTCAACTTCCGCCATCCGCTCGCACAGGTAGGCAAGCTGGGAAGTAAAGAACTGGTTGACGCCGACGAGTTCCGACGGCTGGGTGTGGGCCATCTGGTGATGCTGATCCTTGGCACCGGCGTGTGCGTGCGTGAGGATCGAGCCATCGTTGCAATATTTGAGGGTCGCGATACGCGTGGAATCCGTGCGAAACGCGAGCAGCACGATGTCGTTCATCAGCCTCCAATAATCCGGGATCTCAGCGGGAATACCATCAGCAGGCCTGGGGCGATCGGCCGCTATCAGGCTCGGCTGCCAACCACCGGCCTCACGATCCTGACCAGCCCGCTTGATCCGCCCCTCTATCTCGTGGACGCTTCCGAGATACTCCTCGAAACGTTGCCGATCTGAGACTGAGAGTCGCTTTCGCAGCGAACGGGCATCTTCAAGCACGGCATCCACAACACGCAGGTCGCCGCGGTTGTGTTTCGTGCGGAAGAGACTGTCAAAGGCCAGCGCCGGCCGCGTTTCCGTCCAAGTGGGCGACACCGCCGTGCTCCACGAAATGTGCGAACTGTAGAGCAACGGATGCCCGTCTTGAAGCCCGGGGATCGGCCCTTCACAGCCAAGCACCAGCGACGGCAACCGAGTGCGACTGCCACTCTGCCGTGCCATCAACTGGTCAAAGCTGACACCCGTGTGCACCTCGGTCTTTGACATTGGCGCTCCACTCAACATGTTCCCCGTTTGCATGCAATGGATAACGCCGTTATTGGCCTGTTCGTTCCACAGCCCGCGGAGAAAAACCAACTGCTGCTTCCAAGACTCAAGCGGCTTCAGACATGGCCCGAGTTCCATTGCCTCGCCCTCTCCCTTGGCCCACCAGTGTTCCGAGTGGAAACCCATACCAGTGAACGTGACAAGAGTGCGAGTCGGGGGCTGATCTGCGGCTTTAGGTGCTTCGGCTGCAGTCATCGTTACCGACTCGAGCCACGGTAGTGCCATCGATACACCGAGTCCGCGCAGCAAGGTGCGTCTCAAGACAGTCGCATCAGAACGCATGGGCATGAATATGCTCCTGTAGTGGAAGTTTGCTAGGCACCTCGTAACCAATCACCTGTCTGTAGCCACGCTCCAGCGAGCGTCGCCAAGATTTTCAGCTCGCTGTTTCCTGTTTGGCTGAAGTAGTCGTGACCGCCGGGCGAACGCAGCGGAATTGCTCGCTACGCACAATGATGAGCAAGACGTCCGACCAGCGGCCCCCGTCGAGCATCTTCTTCGTTAGTTCATCGACCAGCTTCCGATCAGAAATCTGCACGGCGCGACCCAGCGCATAACCTGTCAATTTTCGGGCGAGCGAACGCAGCACATCCTCGCGACGGGGACCAGTAAGGTAATCCCGCAGGCCGGCGAAGCCTTCGATCTCGACACCATCACGGGTGGTCGCTCGCGCATCACCGGGTTTCATATCTTCGGTGGGCCGCAATCGGCCGAGAGCATCGAATTGTTCCAGCGTCATGCCATACGGATCAATGCGAACATGACAGCTGGCACAAGCTGGGTCCTTTCGGTGACGCTCTGTGATCTCGCGCACGCTCAACCCGTCCGGCGGAGTCTCGGGAAGTGGTGGTACGCCGGGCGGCACTCCGGGCAAACGCTCTCCAAGCAGCTGAACGACCCATGCACCACGTTTGACAGGACTGGTTCGAGCGGCCGCCGCCGTTTTTGCGAGCACGGCACCGAAGCCGAGCAAACCACCGCGACTGTAGGCAGAAACCTTGTCAACACGACGCCACTTTGGACCGGTCACGTCCGGGATGCCGTAGTGCTTGGCAAGAATCTCATTGATCACGACCGCATCGGCATCAATCAGGTCGGCGACCGGGCGATCGTACACCAGCAGATCTTCGAAAAACCGAACTGGTTCTTCGGCCAACGCATTGCTCACCGCTGGCGTGAACTCGGGAAACCGCTTCAGATTCCGACCGTGGTTCGTGACGAAGTTCCGTACACCCAGCCAACGGGCGCCGAATTCGCGAGCCATACCGCGCATCCGGTCGTCTCTCAGCATACGCCGCAACTGCGCCTCCATGACCGCCGGCTCATGCAGGTGAGCTGACTTTGCCCGCAGTTCTTCGTCCGGGATCGAATCCCACAAGAGAAAACTCAACCGCGTCGCCAGTTCGTCGCCCGAAACAGGCTGCCAGTGCGGTCCGATTGCCGGCTGCTCAACACGATAGATAAACCAGGGCGATGAGAGGATTCGGGTGAGGGCAGCACGAAAGGCAGGCGCGTGCTTGATGCCGTCGGCACGATCGCTGCGATAGGACGCAAGAATGGCAGAGAGTTCCTCTCCGGATAGCGGCCTGCGCCAGGCACGCGAGGCGAAGGCAAGCAATGCCTCCAGATGCGTCATCTCCGCAGTGACCTTGGCCGCCCGCAGAGCTTCCTCCTGTTTCTGCACCTGCTCTGCAAACAGCTGAACATAGAAAAACATGATCCGCGCGCCATCATTTGGTTTGCGGTAGTACTGCAATATTTCTTCGTACATACGCGGTGTGGCAAACGCCTGCTCGCTGACGAAGTCCAGCTCATTCCACAAGCGATCGAGTTCAGCTCGACCAGCCTCGTCGAGCAGAAGACGACGCAGAGGCTCGTCTTCGCGGTGGTACAGAAAAATACTCCCCTGTGCATCTCGCGGGATAATCGGCTCGAACAGGACCGCCGGTGGAAAAAGGTCACGAAACTCCGAGCCTGATCTGGACCATTCCGCAGCAACCTGCGGATGAACTATCTTGGCGACTTGCGGATCGCCCAACGTTGGCTTGGCAACCGGCTCGGCTAACCTGCCGCCACCACCCGTCGCGGCGACAAGGAACGCCTGCACTTGGGCAGTTACAGAACTACCTTCGCCAAGACTGACGTCGGCACGAAGAAACCGAGGCAATTTGAGCAACTGCATGAGTCGGGCCGGCAGGTTTTTCATGTCGATGACGACCTTTTCGCCCGCTGCCGTTACCAACGCAGATCGGGGGACGGGGCGATTCAGCGGGTGATGACCGAACTTGAGCCCACAGGCTGCTTCGACTGCTGCTTTCAGTTCCGGGTGCTCCGCGAACACAACAGTCTGGCCGTCGCCTCCCTCCAACCGCAACCGGTCCCAGACCACAAAAGTATCAGGCTGAACCGGCAATGCGACCAACTGGAAGACCGGATCCCGCGCGGCACCCTCGACCCGCTCACGAGCGACCACACGGCGCAATTCCCCCCATGCAGGGAACCCGTTTCCCACCGCAATGACAGAATGCTGCATGTAGTTGCCTCGAAACAGCTGATCCTGCGTGGCCTTGATCGCTGTCAATATCGGTGCCGGATCCGCAACCTCTGCCCGCCACTTTTCTCGAATGTGATCGAGTGGTGCAGGATGTGGTCCGGGATCCGTTAAGTCCGTGGACGTACTGCCTACTTCGGACAAGGCCTCCCCCAGTTCCGAAGCTGCCAGATGCGACAGTTCGAACGCGACACCATCGAGCCCCGCTGGGTGGGCATCGGCAACGCGGCCTGAAACCAGCAACTCGCCAGCAATAGGACTTGTCCAAGCCACAGCAACTGGCCGATTTGGCCCTGGATGCACAAAGAAAGTCTGCCCAGGCAACGTCGTCCAGACCGACAGATCTTCGTCACCAACGTTTACAAACACTGAGGGCTCGGACCCGAGGCTCCAAGACTTCAGTTCAGACCGTCCAGCGATGCTGTCGCGCTGATCGGTAAGAAAAGTCGGAGTTGAAGTCGTTTCCAAAAAGCTCCAGCGGGCACCATCCTTATCTCGCCATGAGTTCCCCTTCATTAAATTGGGGACCAGATCGGCGACGCTCCAAGCGCGCTGATCACCAGATTTCTCACGAATTGTCCACTCGACCAGCGTGCTGTCAGCGCCGTGATTTGCATTGGGACGCACCGTCAACCGCAGCAGTTCACCCTTTCGCACCGAAACAGTGCTTTCAAATGGTACGGAACCACCTTCCGCGACATTGGAGCCCGCCAGAACCTGTTTCGATGATGCCCAGCGGGACTCAATCTGACGGGAAGCTACCTGCCGTCGTTGCTTCAACGCTGCAACGGCATCTGTTTTTTCTTGCCACTGCCGAATACGAGCAGTGACGGCAGATGATGCTAACGATGAGCTGGTTTTGCCATTGAGACCATTCCACAGCGCGGTCAAATAAGCCAGGTTGAGTTTTTCTTCGTTGGCCACAGCTGCAAGGGCGGACGGTCCACCGCGAAGGAGCCTTTCCCGATTGCGGAGAGTAGCCTCAAGGTGCAACGCCAGTGGTGGCTCTCCGCCAGGTCCGGCGTACCGAGCGTGGAAACTGCGGAGTGATTTCAATGTTTCTGCGGTCCAGGTCGGCCGGTCCGGAGAGGGAGAGAAGCGAAACCCCTGTGGCAGCAACACGGCGTACGAGGCTACATCGCGAGCGGTCTGATGGTAGCGTTGAACCAACTCGGGTGTCACCGGCATCGCTTCACCAACGTTTGCAAAACCCTCGCCACCGACGCTGTCGACTGGAAACTCACGAGCCTGCGTTGGCTTCATGTCCACGCCGGTAAGATCGCGTATCGTGTTGTCGTATTCCGTGTTACTCAGCCGACGCAGCGTCACCAGTCCGGGGTCACCAGCCCGTGCGTCCGCCTCGGCATCGAGCGCCGCGGTGATCCACTTCAACAGCTGTTCCCGCTCAGCATGCTCTGGCTGCGGCTCGCCCTTGGGTGGCATGTCGCCACCACGTACCCGCTCGGCGACATTGTGAAGTACTTCAGGTCGATCCAAGAACGAACGGACTGAACGAAAGCTTGTCAGGTCGAGATCGTTGTCCTTGGGATTCGCTCCATGGCACTTTCCACAGGACCTGACAAGAAGCGGTTGAACCTGATTTTCGAATGACTGCGAAAGCGTCATCAAAGACGG
>JBPCVE010000196.1:0-16099 GCA_051010795.1 Rubripirellula sp. | reverse complement strand
CAAGGTATTCAATCAACTTCCAGTCTCTTTCCCGAATGCTACTCGCAGGACGGTCGTGGTGAAAATGGGGATAGTGCCAGTGCAAGGCATCCCGATCGAGCGCTGTCGCTGAACTGTCTAAGAGCGGGACCAGACTTTGGCCATCAATGATTTGATTCACAGGAAGCTTTCCACCGGCCAGATCGACGAAAGTCGGATAGAAGTCATAGCTGATGGTCGGCTCGTTGCTGACGCTTCCTGGTGTCGTCAGGGGAGGGTACTTGATGATCAACGGAACGCGAACGCCACCCTCGTAAAGAGATCCTTTTTCTCCCTTCAGAGGGGCCATGCTTGTGACATCATCATCAGCGGCTTCCTGATAATCGTAGCGACGATAAAGGCCACCATTGTCCGAGGTAAACACAATCATGGTGTTGTCCTCGATCCCCGATTCTTTAACAGCCTCAACAATGCGGCCGACCATCTCATCGCAGTGTTCAACCATCGCCGCATAGACAGGATGAGGCAATTTGGTTCCGGTCTCTTTGGATTTCTTCTCGTACTTGTTCACTCGTTCCGACATGGCGCCCAGAGGGATATGTACCGCAAAAGGTGACACCATCAGAAAGAACGGGTTTTTGCTCTCCGTTTCAATGAATTTGATCGCCAAGTCAGCTTCAAAGTCCGTTCGGTACTGGCCAGGCTTGGGTTGCAATTTGGGTTGGTTCTGAACTCGGTATCTGCCCGGTAGGTGCGGACCATTGATCACTGCTGAAAAATCGTAACCCTGAAATTCAGGTTGGGACTGGGGACTTGTGCCTAGATGCCATTTTCCCACATAACCCGTTGAATATCCGCTTTGCTGCAATGATTCGGCAACGGTTACCGTTTGCAGCGGAAGAGCCATGGTTGTCAGGGGAGTGATGACTCGTTCAAAAGGACGCCAATGACCTGGTATATGCGCTGTGATGCCGATCCGTGCCTGATTCTGGCCTGATTGAACCGCGCATCGAGTTGGAGAACACACGGCACCGGCGGCATAGAAGTCAGTGAAACGTATCCCCTCTTTTGCCAAGGCGTCGATCTGCGGTGTTTCGATGAAATCGTTGCCGTAGCATCCAATGTCTTTCCATCCCAAATCGTCGATGAAAATCAAGATGATATTTGGACGCTGCTCCGCGTGAGCATGACTAAGGAAGCTGAAACACGTCGTCAGAACAAAAAGGAATCGTAAGGGTCGCACGTGTTCGTCGCTCGTTAGTCGGTGAGTTGTTTTGATTTTGCTAGATGCCCAGAGTACTAGTGTCGTAGCTGTGGCCCCTGCATTCTAACCAAAATGTATCCTGCTGACACGCGTTAAAACGACATGACTCAGCCCGGAAGGTACGTGAAATCTGAATGGTTTTGGTCATTGGGCTGACCGCAGGCTGCGACCGATGACCGGCACGGAAGCCATGAGGTCCGCGTCAGCTATTCGCTGACAGCCATGAGATTATTTCGTTGTGAGTAGGCACGCTCCGGTAGCAATTGCACGGCTGGTTGATCATGATTAGGCGCTACGCACGTGGGCGACAGTACCCACGCGTCTTGGCCAGTTTCAAGACGATCCGGCATGATAGTTTTTAAAAGGTGATTTGATGTGGCGACTCGGAATTTTGCTACCGTTCTTGGTGCATTCGTCTGTTGCGGTTGCTGAGGAAAGGGTCGTCAAAGTGTTTGTGCTCGCTGGCCAATCGAACATGGAGGGGCAGGGCGTTGTCGATCTTGACCACCCTCAGCACTACAACGGAGGAAAAGGGACTTTGATTTGGTCGATGGAAAATGGCAAAACAAAAGCGAAGATGAAGCATCTGAGGGATGCCTCAGGAAAGTGGAATGTCAGAGATGATGTCTTGGTGCGTTATCAAACGCCCCACGAATTGAAGGTGGGCAACCTTGGAATTGGGTTCGCAGTCTATCCAGGCAAACACCATATTGGCCCTGAATTGCAGATCGGTCATTTGTTAGGAGACTGTTTTGCCGAGCCCGTTTTACTGGTCAAAACATGTTGGGGCGGGAAAAGTCTCTACAAAGACTTTCGGCCACCATCGGCTGGTGGAAAAACGGGCGAGTTCTACCTGGAAATGGTGGAAGCGGTTCAGAATGTCATGGCTCACGCTGGTGATGAAATGCCCACGCTGAAAGGTGCGAAACTAGAGCTGGCCGGGTTTTTCTGGTTTCAAGGATGGAATGACATGTTTGATGAACAGGCACGAAGTGAGTACGCCCGAAACCTTGTGCAGCTCATCGATGACTTTCGAGAAACATTTGGTGTACCTGAGCTACCCGTTGTCATAGGCGAGACTGGAAATATGGGGGCTGAAGCCGGTCAGAATATGTTGGCGATTCGTGAATCGCAGGCGAAAGCAGCAGCCGACATCAAGCCCCAAGGGTCTGCCGTGTGCGTTTCCACAACTGAATTTGCACGTCCTAAAGAGCTTTCACCCAATGTAGGCCATGGGCATCATTGGTTCGGCAATGCTGAGAGCTACTTTTTGATTGGAGATGCCATGGGTAGGGCGATGATCCCGTTGCTGCCATCATCGCGTGCAAAGTGAATTGGACGAATGCCGGTCAATCGTTAGGGTCGACTAGATTTCGCCAGTTGGGATAGGTCGGGCGAAGGGTGCTGGTTCTTTGACCTGGCTTCACCGGGGCCGGCGGACTGGCGTCGAGCACCTTTTGTAAATCGTTCTTCGACTGGCGCACTTTTGTTCCTTGAATCGTTTTGCTCAGATCATTTTCTTCCAGAAGGTCAACGGGGACGTTGAAAAAACGACCGTCGCGGTACAGTTTCAAGTTCTGGGTGCGTGCAAACTGTCCCGGTATCTTGTTCCAATAAGGCTGGTAGTGCGTCAATACCCAGTCCCGAGGAGTGCCTGGTTGGCCAGTGAGTTGAGGCAAAAAGCTACGGCCATCGATGGGGTCGCCTTGACCCAGGCCGACGCCTGCCGCTTGGGCAAGAGTTGGGTACAGATCGGTAAATTCAATCAGATCGTTCGATGCCCTGTCGACGGGCGAGGTGCCTGCCCATGCGGCAACCAAGGGAACGTGTGTTCCCATGTCGGTCATGCCGCCTTTTCCGCCTGTGATCAATTGGCCCTTCCAGCTTGACGTGATGCGCGTGTTGGTGCCATTGTCACCGGTGAAAATGATGATGGTGTTTTCAAGTTTGTTGATCTCGCGGACCTGAGCGACCAAGCGACCAACGATCTTATCCATGTACTCGACCATCGCTACAAAATTGGCTTTCTGAGCTGCTTTGCTCTTGGGGGCCTTGTTGGCCTCTTGTGTGCGTGGAGCGGCACCAATGGTGTCTGGCGTTTTTACAAAGGGATCATGCACCAGCACCATCGGGTAGTACACGAAGAATGGCGTGTTTTGATTTCGGGCCATGAAGTCGCAAAGGAAATCACACATCAAGTCGGGACCGTATTTTCCCGCGTTGTCGGCAACCGTTTCCATCTTGCCATTGCGTTCCAGTGGTGGACTCCAAAAACGTTCGCCGCCGCCAGATTTGACCTGCTTACCTGTCGTGACTTGCCAAAGATAGGATTCGTCGAAACCTGCCTTGTGCGGACGCATGCTGTCTTTGCATCCTGCCAAGCTGTTGTAGAGTCCGTTGAGTTGCCATTTTCCCGCGATTGCAGTCTTGTAACCCGCTGACTGCATCAAATGGCCAAACGTTTTGTCGTTCGGGTTCAAATATCCAAAATGCGTGTAATTTCTGAAGTTGTATTGGCCGGTCATCAACTTCACGCGACTGGGAGTGCAGATCGGCGTTGAGTAGCAATGTTCAAACCTTATCCCCTGCCTCGCCAATGCGTCGATGTGGGGTGTCTTGTAGTCTTCGCCACCATAACATCCAAATGCTTCCCAGCTGACATCATCAGCCATGATCAAGATGACGTTTGGCTTTTCCTTTGCTGGGCGGGGAATTGCTTCGACGGCGATCAGGTTCACTGTGATCATTGCCGCGGATAACAGAACCAGAATAGAAAGAGAACGATGCATGGGTTCAATCAGATGTGAAAAACGGGAGCAATGAACGAGTAGCCAGTTTGCGTCTGGGGACCAGCTGCGTCGCTGTTTCCGAGACCATGTGAAATGATGGGGACGGTAGAGTACGGTAGCAAGTGACGTGGCACACCGTCATGTAATCACGTCAGTTCAGTGACCTAGTGTTTGCTTTTTCGTAGCCCAGATCAATCGGTCATTGCTGTGTTTGGAAACTGATTCCTGGATCCATGTTGCTGCAAAAGCCACCTGAGGAGCAAAACCGCCTCCGTGAGTGATGCCAACCAGTACATCACCCACCTCCTGTGAATGAATCAACCAGGGGCCGCCGCTACTGCCCGCTTTTCCACGCCGATCCTCTTTCTTAGGCACACGCAAGTTGTCCGAGCCGCCTGTCGCTGGAATGTCACGCCATATTTCGTTTCCCGCAACTTTCTTGATCGATAGTTTTCCGTCTTCTCGAGTGATCTTCTGTCGCAGCAACAGGACGGCAGGGCGATCTTCTTTTTTGACTGAACGTACTAAACGCAGAAGGGCAAGATCCTTTGTCTTGTGCCTTAGAACTTTGTTGACACCAATGGTTGTTGCTTTTTTTTTGGAGCTGGTGAAGCGTACTTTCACGTCACCAGCTTTGGCTTTTCGTGAGGTAATGCAGTGCGATGCCGTCAGCACCCAGTGAGGCGATATCAGGATACCTTTGCCACCCCCACAATTGACACTCAAGTTTTTTCGGTCGTTCATCGGGTAGGGAGAATCCCCCGCAGTGACCATCGTGAATGAGACTGTCGGAGTTTGTGCGGTGGCTAATGTGGTGGCTGACACGAGCGCGCCAGCCAGCCAGTGCAGGCAAACGAGGCTTGGTTTGTTCATCAGAAAGTGGATCGAGACAGGCATGAGTACGAGATGTCGTTGAGCGATGCCCTTGATCTTAGCGGATCCCTTGCACAATCACATGGCATTCCATTTGCCAGCACCACTGCGATTGTAGCTTCCGAACTTGAGGAACTGTGGAAGAGTGATCGATTGCACCCCTTCCGTCCTCTATCTTGGTAGCTGGCGGCAGAACTGACGTCGGAACCGCAGGAAACCGATCAATCCAAGTGGCTGGTTAGCTTGGCGTATTCAATGCTTCGCTGTCTGCCCTGACCTGAAAGCTTTCCATGCAACGGTAAGTCAAGCCAAGTTTCGAAAATTGACGTCCTCGGACGATTGTGCGAAGAATGAATCGATGGCCTTCGCGCTGTCGCTGCTAGTCGATTCCATTGAGTGGGTGCTAGGCAGAACACTGGTAGCCCGATTTTCACTCTCGGAGTTGTGAGTTTCTGAAGCATGATCTTCGGGACTCATAATTTCAGATCCGTTGGAGTTGTTGGTGACCAGTGAGTTGTCATTACGTCCATCCGAAAATGGGTTTTGGGTTGCGAAGTAGCTGAACCGTGAGCGTGTTCCCTGTTCCTGAGTGTCAGAGATGTTTTCACCACTGAAACGCGCAGACGTTTGAATCGTCGAGGTCTGAGGCTGCGAGGCTCGCAGGGATGTCAACGAGGGAGCCACGTCAGTGTTGGTGTCGTGTCTGTCATGCGCGGCTGGGGCCCTCGAATGGTCTTTGCTTCCTGTTACCTTTGGAAAGATTGGTCTGATAATGCCGATGTCAAGAAATTCAACGATGTTTTTGTGCGCAATGCTGCAATAAGTGAGAATGGAAGGAAATCTGGGCGTTTTGATGCCCGACCCAGCTGCGGAGCCAAGTGCAAGCAACACTGCCGCCCCATGAGAGATCGCACGCTCTCGCGTGCGGTGGTCGCATGCCAGCTCCTCCGGCACCGAATCAAAGAAGCCGGAGCCTCCGGTGCCTCGTTTTACGATTCCCCTTAAATAGCGTCGCTCCTCGCTCGTTCATTCAGCACAATAGCTGCGAATTCGGGCTGCATGTCGTGAAATGTGGGCCGTGAAGCAGCGTTCTCTGGACGAAAACCCGGCAAGTGCAACGCGATTGCCAAGGTTGCAACCCCTTGGTGCGGAGCCTCGCCATGGCAATCTCAGAATGATACACGCATCTCATGACGGGACCTTGGGAACGACTTTGACGTCGAAAAACGTGTTCTTGGTGAATGGCACACTCTTTGCGTGGTACCGCATTATCGGAATCACTCCGTTGAGACTGGAAACGCCACGTCTCCCATCACAACACATTTTTTAAAGCGAGACAGATATGAAAGCCAAGCAAATTTTCGTCAACGCTGCCACCGTCTGCATGGTTGCGGCTGCCGTGATGATGACCCAAGCCATGTTCAATGGGGCTGCAAATGCCGAGCAGCGAGGTGACGCTGCTGGAGGAGATCTCAGGCAACGTGTTGCTGATTTGGAAGAACTCCAAGATGAGAATGACATCGAGTTTGTACTTGTGGATCGAACACTTGCGGACTTAAACGCGAGAATCAATGCCAACGATGCTGACATCCGGGCTCAGGATGGACGAATCAGCAAAGTTGCTTCACGGGTACAGGAGGTAGAAAAGCGAAGCAGGGTTCTTCAGGCACAACACCGTGCCTTGGCCGAACTCGTCAGACGCATGGCAAACCGCGATTGAGTCTCCTTGAGCAGGTGTGGGCAATGACTCACCGAATTCTGGTTGCAGGTCACGCACAGCTGATACCCAAATCCAGTTCCCAAGTGCATGACTCGCGAAAGGATCGTGACTGCGACACGAAAATGGGCCTCTTTCAAACTGAGGCCTGTTTGCTGCGGACGAGTTCCTTGCTGAACGAATCCATGCTTTGATATTGTTGTGTTTGGTGGTGTTGGATCATTACTAGATCACAAATTTTCAATCGATCGGCTGATGTCTCATTTTGTTGGAATCATCCATGAGAAATCTTTTCTTCACAGCGGCGACAACGCTTTCAATTTTGTCGGCATCCTATTTTCTGCCTACGATCCTGCCGCAGGAGCGTGTAAAGATTTTGTCAGATGTCGGGTCAGAGATTCGTTTAGTCGCGTGTAGTGCAACCAGTGCTCGAACATCGTCGTTGCGAAATGCTGAGCTTGTTTCGAACATTGTCAACGGGTTGCCTCAGGACGTTCATGTGCTTTTGCTCGTGAACGATCGTTCCGCATTCGCGACGTCCGCAAATAATAGTCGACTTACCTTCGTTGAAATGCCGCCGGACAGCGACATCTCAATTTGGCCGCAGGATCCATTTGTTGTTGTGCAAGGGAAATCAACTACCAAATTAATCACGCCGTGTTCATTCAATCGAGAAGATGACGAACGCATGCCGAAGCAACTGGCCAGGATGCTCAATCTGGAAGTTGTCCATTCTGAAATGCATTTTGAGGGCGGCAATATCGTTTGCAGCGAGGACTCGGTGTTTATCGGGCACGACACGATTACGCATAACGCCGTTCTGTTGGATGCGTCCCCCCAGACGGTTGTCACGCGTTTTTCAAAGCTGTTCGGGCGACCGGTGACGGTCGTGGGAGAATCAAGTCAGGCGATTGGGCATATCGATTTGATTGTGACTCCCCTTGGCGATCACCGGGTGGCAGTGGCCGACAGTCGGGCGGGAGCCCGATTGGCAGGTGCGGCGATTGATGAGAATCCCAGACTGGTTCAGGATTTTGAGCATCGTTGCGAAGAAATGTTTTTTGGACGCGATGATGTCTCTGAATTGCAGGATCGGGATGGAAACCTTTTGCTCCGTCCAAAAGTAAGTGGGCAAACTGACAAGGTAATGGCGGCAAGCTTGCGCATCGCACCTGATCTCGATTCAATCGCTAAGCAGTTGTCACATGCTGGCTACACCGTTGTCCGTGTGCCGGCATTGATTCCCGACCAATCTGGTTCCGGCGACGAATCTATCGACAAGGCTGTCAGGTATCCATTTCTGTCCTACAGCAACGTGTTAGTCGAAAGACGACAAAATCAATCGGTGGTGTACCTGCCACAGTATGGCTTTCAGAAACTTGATGACGCTGCTGTGAAAACATGGAATTCGCTTGGATACAACGTTAAGCCGGTCCCCGGTTTCTCTACCAGTTCCATGTACGGGGGTGGGCTTCGTTGCTGTACCAAAGTTCTCTTGCGGGACTGAAAGCCTAGCTCTGAATCTTGCTGCTGCCCCGCTTATCGCGAATGCCGAATAGGAATTGCAGGAGGGTAAGAAAGGATTGAACGTAGTGAGTACAAAACGCGTGAGTACAAAACCCAGTGAATTTAAAACCCAGTGCATGTAAAACGGGTTGGTACCGAGCCTGGTGTGACTCTTGCACATGTGGAAGACATGGCAGTGGGATTCATCTGGTGGTATCTGCCTAGCGGGAAATCGATTCTGCTCGGAGGGGGCTCGGATGGGCCAAGGTCACGGAGGAATCCGGAGATGGGGGGGCCACTCATCAACGAGTCAAGTTCAAGGCGGGGACTGATCTCTCAAGTTCAGTGAACTGGTCCTGCTTGGTTATCAGTTCAGCAAGCAAAGGATCAGGGCTTATTGGTGGTCTTGCGATGAGGCTCAGCATTTAGAGGGTGCATAGCCATCGGAAATAAAAAAACGGTCGCGTTCTGTGAAAGAACGCGACCGAAAATAGTTCTGCCAAATTTGCAACAGCCAAAATGCAACGGCCGTCAGCATGTGATCTGGAGCATGCAGCGTTAGCCGAAGTTGGTTGGCTGGATCAGCCGTCAGCTTCCGTGGATGCTTCAGCGTCGTCTGCGACTTCTTCACTTGCGTTCGCGCCGGCGTCGTGCGGTAGGCGTTTGGCGAGCGACTTGAAGTTGCTGAGCGAAAGGATGTGGTAATAGATTAATTCGAGAGCGTCTGACTTGACCATTTGTACCAGCTTCTCATCTGCCAGATCTTTGATCTTCTCTCGCTTGACCGCGTAGAATCCAGTCAATACGCCGGGCTGGGCATTCGGACCGGTGTAGGTTGCACGCACTTCTTCCAGCAAGTCAAGTTCGATCAACTGATTGCAGAAGTGTGTCGTAGCTTGGTGACTGAGTTGATAGTCCTTCAAAAACTTGACAACTCCTTCAAGGTAATTCGTTTGCTTGCCTTCGCTGTCAAACAAACGCTCACCACGACCCTCTTCGTTGCAACCGGAGAAGTCTTCATCGATGCAGAGAATGAACTGCTTATTCTCCGGTGACTCGGAGAAGACAAAGGGATAGCGACGAATGAAGGCAGGTAAATAATCGGCGTCCCACTTGCCTTCTTCGGTGACAAAGAGGTTCTGGTTCTTTTGCAAACCCAACACAATGCAGGGTAGAACGCTCTCTTTGGTACCAGCGAAAATGATCGGGTAGTTTTCAGCGGCTTTCGCAAATTCGGCAGCCAAAAGCGGAACCGAATTTACCTCGCGGGCGAAACTGCAGTCGTCTCCAGCTTTGATCGACCAGTTCTTGTGACGCTCACGGTCGAGCGCGTGAAGTTCATCATAAATCAGGGCTTGAGTTGTCATGTTCTTGCTTGCGTGGGTTGGTTGTCGAGGGTGTGGATAGAAATAGAAAAAGGTCTCGCTCTGCGTTTGTCTTCGGCAGCGTTCATTCGCCAGTCCTGCTCCGGTAACTCTCGGTCACCGTTCATGGAGACTGTTCAGTTATGACGTCCCCATCTTCACATAAGTTTCGTGATCTGTCGTTACGTTGACGATAATAGTCCTAACTTTCTAGAGGTAAAATAGAAAAAGCGAGGGGTTTGGGGCGTCAGGATGGGGCAGGAAGCTTTGTACGTCAAACCCACTGCCGCTTGAACTGGGTTTTGGCGAGGCGGAACGGTGGAAACGGTCTTCGATCAGCCTTCGATCAGCTTTGACTGACGTTATGTACGTTTTTTGAGTGGATATTGTTTCGATTGGTAGGGGGGCACTCTTTTCGTTCAGAGTTGCACTGGGCGATCGGGATTATGTGTTTGGCAGACCATCCGACTGGACTCGCCTTTTCTCTGTTCCTTTCGGACTAATTCACTTGGTTCATGCGAAAAATATGTCTGAAAGCCGTGATAAGGTTCTTCATGCACGCCGATTACGTTTGAACGGGAGTGATTTGATTGCTGCTGACCGATTGCAGCGAAGAAAAATGCATGTTGAGATAGCTGAAAGAGCCCAGTTTTGGCAGTCTGGGCAATCAGTGCGATCAACGCTCGGTTATCATGCGGCGACTCAACTGCCTTCGATTTCCTTCTCCGACAAGAAGTCTGGCTGTGAAGTTCAAGCATCTTCAGAATCGTCCTCTGCATCGGTCTAGATTACATTTGCAGCAATTAGAGCAACGGAATCTGCTAGCTGGCGATATCTGCCACAACTTCGTCGAAGCTGGAGACGCCAATCTTGATGGCAACGTCAGTGCACTTGATGCCGTTGTTTTGATCAATCAATTGTTCTTGATCGTGGACTACTCTGCTGTTGAAGTTGTTGCAGTGGCCTCTGCTAGCACTGAACGGTTGCTGGACGTAGATGACAATGGCAAGTTATCGCTCAACGATGCGTTGCAAGTGGTCAATCAGCTCGGTCGGGAAGGTGATGACACGCGGGTTGAGGAGGGGAAAGAGGGGCTGGCGAAGCTTGCGACGGCAATTTTGATGGAGGATCTGCCGCCTGGTATGCACGTTCGCACTGCCCATCAGTGGTTCGAATAGCTTCATGAGAAAATGAACACCCCGCTACTGCGCCGCGGTGCGTTTGATCACCTGGATGGCAATGGCGATGGTGAACTCACAGAGGATGAGCTTCGGGATGTTCATTGGCGACGTATTCCTGAAACAGATTCAGATGCGACCAGCAGGGTCACCCGCGATGAGGTAAAGGCGGCTCGCCCAAGCGAACATATGCTTGAGTTGTTGCCGACCGATGCAAGGCCCCACTTTGAATCCCTGGATGCGGATCAGGATGGTCTGCTCAGTGAGCACGAAGTTGCTGAGGGACTTTGGGACCGAATTGGTGATGCTGATATCAACGAAGACGGATTTGTGTCACTGGATGAATTGCAGGAAATGCACGAGCAACAAAAATTGCAGTACCAGCAACGTCGAGACCTCTTTGAGCGGTTTGATGGTAACGATGATGGCTTGTTGACTGCCGAAGAATTGCCAGATCGAGTGTGGGACCGCTGGCCGTTGTTCTGCATCCCTGTTCTGTATGCTCGTTGCGATGCTGCCCATCCCAACTTACTTCTTCTTGCGATTCTTTTTTGGTGTGCGGGGTTTTCGAACGCGAACCGGAGGTACTTCCATGTCATATTGTTTCCAAAACATGAGGTGGAATGTATTGTGCCCAGTCAATGGAGCGTCCTCGTTGAGCATGTTGGGTAGTGCTCCATCGTACCATTGGTCGTAAGCAGCATTCATCTTTTTCGCAAGTTCCGGGTGTTCGTCAATCACGTTGTTTTTCTGAGAGGGGTCCTGCTCCATGTCGTAGAGTGTCTCGCGACCCACCAGCCGGAATCGCTGGTTGCGAACTGCGAATCCGTTGTCGCGGGATTTTTCAGCAGCTCCCTTTCCCCAGCGTCCTTTGTGGAATACGCGAAAGCGGTCTTCCCATGGTGCGTCGGCATTTTTAAGAAGTGGAACAAGGCTTCGTCCTTGCAATTGGTCCTGCTGTTTCGGGGTACCTTCAGTGATCTCAGCAAACGTTGGCAGGATATCGTAGTGGTTGGCCATGGTGTTGACGTCGGTTCCCGGTTTCAGCACGCCAGGCCATCTCCAAAAACTCGGTACCCGTGTTCCACCTTCGTCAACGCTTCCTTTTTTACCCTTGTGATCTCCGTTGTAATTCGAAGCCGAGGGACCGTTGTCCGTCATGAAAATCAGCAATGTGTCATCCTCGATGCCCCAATCTGCAAGTTGCTTGGTTAGCCGGCCTACGTTGTCATCGATATTCTCGATCATTCCATAGAAACCGACAGTGCTGCTGCTCATGCCCGCTTCAATGAATTTCTTTTTGTAAGAGTCTGGAGCAATGAACGGACCGTGCGGAGCATTGGTGGTGATATAGGCAAAGAAAGGCTTTTTTCCTTTCTGGTCTCCCATCCATTCCATCGCCTGGTTAAAGAAAATGTCCGTGCAAAAACCTTGGGTCTTTTCAAAAGTGTTGTTGTGCAGGATTGCTGGGTCAAAGTACTTGTTGCCGGGAGCGTCCCCACAGCTGCCTCCGTAGGATTGCCCGATTCCGCCAGCGCCGTGGATGAATACTTCATCGAAACCTCGCTGGTCGGGCCGGTAAGGATCCTGGTCTCCCAAATGCCATTTACCGAAAATGCCCGTTGTGTATCCCGCGTCACGAAGCATCTCGGGCATCGTCGGCACGCCGAGATTCATGCGTTCACGTTCAAGAATCGTGTGCGTCACACCCACGTAAAATGGAGCACGGCCAGACATGATCGCTGACCGCGTGGGTGCACAGGTTGGACTGACCTGAAATCTGGTGAAACGCAGGCTTTCATCTCGCAGTTGGTCGAGGTTCGGAGTGGCGAGGTGAGGATTCCCGTGGCCTGACAGATCGTAGTATCCCTGGTCGTCCGTGATGATCAGAATGATGTTCGGTTGTGTCCCAAAGGCTGGATCGGCAGCAGCTTGTTGTGTGACACTGAGAAAAGGGACGATCAGGAAAGACCAGAGAGCGATGCGGTACATTGACTGCTCCAAATGCCGTGGGCTGAGAGGGAAGGGGGGAACGCTTGGTGCCTGACCTGATGACGGAAGCGGAGTTCTTGGCGACAGGTCGTGTCGCATCGCGACAACTGGCGGAGCTTGCTTGAGACACTCATCATACATCAAAACGGATTCAATCCGTGGTCAGCAAAAAAGAGACCTTCACCCGCATGGTAATTGGAATCTGTCCGGGAGCGAGGTTCGCGGTTTCTCCGGAGCCGTTTCCGCTTCCTGACATACTGTTGCTAATATTGAAGTTGCCAGTTCTCAGGCCGTAGCTATCGGAAACTTCTTCGATGGAGAGGGGGCGGCCGATCTCCGAACCCAGAGCTTTTGCGAGTCCTTCGGCTTTGGCCTTGGCAGCCATGAGCGCATTTTTTCGTGTTTTATTCCGATAGGCAATCCGTTCGGAATGATCGTAATAGACCCCAGTCAAAGCAACATGGGGAAGACGCGAGAGGCCTACCCACAACTTCGTGTATTTGGCTAAGTCTTTGACTTTGAATGAGATGTCAGTCGATGCGAAGAAGCCGTCTCGGACTCGTTGGCGATCCTGGTAGGTCCAGTTCTGGCCAAATTTCATGCCCGATGTTTGAATCGCATGCTGCGGTAAGTCTTGTGCATTCAAAAAGTCAAGCACATGGCTGACAGCAGTCGCGTGCGTTTCAGCGGCCTTTTCAAGATTTTGATCCTCGTTTTTGACCTGAAGATTCCAGTTCATCACGTCAGGTGTGACTTCCGTTGTTGCCGTTCCACTGACGGTGATATGGTCTGGGCCCTGTTGCCCAATCACAGACATGGCTGGCTGACTGAACAGAAAAACCGTGAAGATGCGATAAAGTAGCTTGTCGGTCATGGGCTGGGACTCACATTTCGAGGTTGATAAACGTTGGTGAGGAAGAGTTCGATCGTATTCAAACGAGGTTGGTGAAAATGGCTTCACCCTCACGACACTCCCGCCCGCAGAATCCTGAGGGAGGCCGTTTACGATATCACGTAGAAGACCGTTTCTCTAGCAGGTTGGTGCCGAACGCTTACTCTAGCCGGTTGCTGCCGAACGCTCGCTCCAAGTAGGCGGCCAACTGTAATGGATTGACTTTTGCTTCCGGTCTGGAAGAGGGTGGACTTTCAAGAAAAAGTGTTCGGTCAGAAACGCCCGGCTTCAATTTTGGCGGCGTTGTGAGTCGGAGTCACGGATGTTCTCTGAGGAACACAGCGAGCACCACGTGTTCACTGGTCGCCAATTTTCAGCTCGCCTCTGGACGTTGCATTTGCAATCACTTCGTCTCTGCTGCGGAGAGTATTTGCTTCAGTAATTCGGTAAGTTCATGATCCGCTTCATTCGGCGTCATGGTTCCTTTTGATATCCGTTTTTGGAACTCTTGGCTGGATTCAAAATAACGTTGTTTCAAAATTTCTAGCGTGTTAGCGTGTCGCGGTTGTCCTGATTCGGTGTTTGGGAACTGATTCCGGTTGAAGGCCGCTTGGTGTGGATAATCAGGCCCCACGATTCGTGATGGCTTTCCGCGTGCGGGTGGAATGATCCAATTAGCCGCTGCGACTTGGCTCGGACCTATTTTCCATGCAGCCAAAAGATGCTCATAAGCTTTTGAGAGGCTGCCGGGATCATGCGGTGGCATGTGCTCATTGGCATCCCAGCCAGAACGTGTGAAAAGCTCGATAGTCTTCATGCCGACACGGTGGCAATCAAAGCATGCATTGTCTTTGAGGTCGATTGTTCTCATGTCCCACTGGGACCCACCGATCACGTAATAGGGAGAGTCGGCGTTAAGCAGTGGGATCACCGGTGTTTCGGTCCCCGGGATTTTTGCAGCGGTGATGAACGAATTGGTAATGAATGGGTCACTTTGATGGCATTGGACGCACTGCCCAGGAGCAGGAACAAACGCTCTGTTGAACTCACTGGGATCATCGATCCATGGCATGCTTCCTCGCATGCGCCATGTGTCCTTGTCCATGGTAACCCACGGACCAAGACGATCGCAGCTTTCGAAGAATGCCGTGGCCCCGGTTTGTTTGTTGTAGCCGATCATTTGCACTGAACCGACAATGCTTGCAGGCGATGAACTTGAGTTGCGTCCAAATGCGATCCAAACAACGTGAGGAAGTTTTCTCCCTTCGGCTGTTCGTCCTTCGTAACGCTGCAACACAGATCCAGATACCGTTTGTTTGCCGATCAAAGCTGGGTTGTCACAGTTTGAAAAGTTCCCGTAAACCTGCTCGCCACTGCGATAAACTGGAATCTCGACGGCCTCGTCTAAAATGATCTTGGGAGGTACGCCTAGTTCGGGTTCGCACAGGTGAGCGTATGCGATGGCAGTCTTCGGCATGACCGAGTGCTCGCCAGCGGCCTTGCTGCTTGTAGTCTGCGTTTGTGTCGTCTGCGTTTCTCGCGTGCTCTTGTCTTGGAGGCCGAGACGGTGTGTTTTTTGTGAGGTGTGGGGCGGGGGCTTACGTGTCTGCTTAGCATTCTTTCTGTGGTTTTGGGCAAGCGTGGTGTTGCTGCTTGCAAGCATGCCCACGATCAGGATGCATTTGGCCAGCCCTGCAGGGGAAATCTGACGGAAGGCAGTGGATTGGTGTGGCATTTTTCTTAGAAAACAAGAGAAAATGTTCTGGAAGGGGGCGTGCAGGCAAATTGCCGACAAGCGATGGGGACAGTGAGTCATGTATCAGGGCTTGAAGCTGATCTTGGTAGTTGCATGTAATTAAATAGGTAAAGCAGAACAGAGGGAGAGGTTACCTTCTAGGTAAAATTTCGGCCAATGAGTGGACCATGGCATTGTCTCGTCGCTACCACGTGCAAAAATAATCCATGCTCAACAGCACATGCAAGCCGAACTCAATTGAAAGTGAAAATCGCTCGTTCTTGGCGACTCACAAATGAGTCGTTTTGGTAGGCAGTGATATCGCTACCAAGGTGGTTTACACCTGTGCAACTGAGTTCATGGTGACCAGATACGCCGTCCTTCCGTCTTGGAGGAATTTGTTCATGCCAAGTCATGGAGGTCGATTGGCGATATACTTCTATCCTTCTCAAAACAGTCACGACGACGAGGCAGGGGTAAAGCAACCAGATGAGCTTGTGCTTCTGTTCGACTTTCTTCTCAGTCGTCGGTCTGTTCTGTTTTTGAAGTGATGTCATCGAGGTAGGGTGGAAATATGAAAAGTAAAGGGCACGGTACGGTGAACGACGATTCGGATGATGAGGTTCATCCACTCGATCAAGATTACACACAAACGATTTCGTCTGAAAAACCGAAGTTTCGTTTGCCTCAAGGGAATGTTCTTCGAGCCGGAGTCCTTTTCTTTTTGCTGGGTCTCGTTTCGTTGCTCGTCACTGCGGCGTTGCTCGGTATCTTCTCAGGTGCGCGATCTCTGGAAGCAGGTGGTAGCGT
>JBPCVE010000195.1:0-3347 GCA_051010795.1 Rubripirellula sp. | reverse complement strand
CCATGGCCAAGCAACTGGGTTCTGAAAAACCAGCACTGGCGGCCTTAACCGAGTTGTGTCGAGCTCTATTCAACAGCAATGAATTTCTGTACATCGACTGATGCCATGGATCTCGTGAAACACCTTTTCCAGTGCATCATGTGAGTAACTCCATTGACAGAAATTTGGCATTTTTGGTACGGAGGTTTTCGGTGCAAAGAAGCCGCACTTCGGCTTGCCCATGCTTTACCCACACCAAGTTGACAATCCTCCGTTCGATATACAGTCGTTAATCATGCGAATAATGGTCGTGGCTTTTTTGTTCACAATTGCATCGGGATTACCCGTGCTGGGCCAATTGACGATCACCAACCCAGATGAGGAGAGTCCTCCTGGAAATGTTCGACAAGTGTCGCTTTCAACACCGTCACCGTCACCTCTGGCACCGTCACCGTCACCGTCACCTCTGGCACCGTCACCTCTGGCACCGTCACCGTCACTGTCACCCTCGATACCGACACCGTCCCAGCAACTGAGGATCAGAGTCCAGTTTCTGGAGGTTGATCAAACCACGCGTGAAGCGATTTATGCTGGGCTTGGAACAGATGGCCTTCACACCTCCACGAACCTACCCCCGGCAAAACCTCAGGATTCAGATTCCAAAACACTGAACGACTTTCCCACTGGATCGGACGCGGTTACGAAAACAACTGCCTTGGTGACACAGGCAGTTCTGAACACTGCAGAAGTCGCTGGAATCCTCAAAATGACCGAATCCTCAAACAACTCGATCATTGCCGACGCACCCAACCTGCTGATTCTGAACGACAACAAAATCGAGTTGACGGACATGATTCAGCGGCCCTTCGTTGTCAATCATGAAAAGCAGGGCGATGAAACCAGACCGATCCTACAACACATCGATGAAGGAACCCGACTGGGGATCATTGCCAGAATCGAATCACCGACTGGTTCAATCACACAGCAGTTTCAAATTGGCTGTGAAATTGTTTCACGGCGAGTGATCGAAACGCGAACAGACTTCCTATTTGGCCTTGGGACGAAGCCACTGAAAGTACAAATCCCTCACCTGCAGGTCACCACGGCTAGAGCGACGGCGGACCTCGCGTCTGGGCAAACATTACTGGTTGACCCACACGTGACTTCGACTCGCAGTTTTCGAAGCGAGACAAGCGTTCCCTTCTTGGGAAAACTGCCGTACGTGGGGCGCTCGTTCAAAAATGTCGCCGTCACGACTCACGATCAACACTTGATTGTGTTGCTGCATCCTGAATCAGTCTCAGAAAACTGATAGTAAAGGCATCGGGCAACAACCAACTGCGGGTATCAATGCCGCATGCACACTCGAACTCTGGGTTCGGAAATTTGAAATCGGGGACTGTAAAAGTCTGAATTGACGAGTCGATCCTACAAAGAAAATTGGATCATGTTAAAGACTCATGACAAGCTGCCCATGTTCAGTTGATTTGCAGTCACCCGACCAGCGGCGGTTACCTGTCAACGATCTAGTCTGCGACTGCCAGTCCAGAATCATTCTCATCACTTCTAATTTGGGCTAGGGGTTTCTGCTTGATGGTTCCCGGGACCAGCCATGGTCCACTGCTATTCTCTTCGATCAATCGTGCCAATTCCTCGGTATTGATCGATTCGACTTCAAGAAGTCTTTGCGTCACTGCTTCGAGCACTTCCCGTCGTTGCTCGAGGATTTCGCGTGTTTGCGTCAGTTCATCCTCAATGATTCTGGCGACTTCTTTGTCGATCAACTTAGCCATTTCCTCACTATGCGACATTTGAAATCCATCGCCACCGCCACCAGCGAGGAAAGCAGACTTGGAGCTTCGTCTAAAATTAATCCGTCCGAGCCGACTCATGCCGTAGTCCATGACGATACTTCTGGCAACTTCCGTACATCGCTCCAAGTCGTTTTGGGCCCCGGTGCTGATGTCCTGGAAGATCATTTCCTCGGTCAAAGTTCCCGCCAGCAACACCTTCATGTTGCTTTCCAATTCAGATTTCGTCATCAGATAACGCTCTGACTCAGGCCGCTGCATGGTGTATCCAAGCGCCGCAAGCCCGCGTGGGATGATACTTACCTTATGAACCGGGTCAGAATTAGGCAGGGCTGCAGCAACAAGGGCATGCCCCGCCTCGTGGTAAGCGACCCGAATTTTTTCATCCTCGTTCATCACTCGATTTTTCTTTTCGAGTCCAGCAGTCACCCGTTCCACTGCCTCATTGAATTCGTGAATTCCCACGGCACGTTTTTCGGCTCTGGCCGCCAGCAAGGCAGCTTCATTGACGAGGTTGGCGAGGTCTGCTCCGACAAAGCCGGGGGTGATCGATGCAATGTCCTTCAGGTCTACTTTTTCATCCAGCTTCACGTTTTTGACGTGCACACGAAGAATATCTTCACGACCACTGATATCTGGTCGATCCACAAGTACATGTCGATCGAATCGTCCCGGGCGTAACAAAGCCGGGTCGAGCGTCTCAGGGCGGTTGGTGGCAGCGACAACAATGACGCCCGAGTTGGAATCAAAGCCATCCATCTCTACCAACAACGCATTGAGAGTCTGTTCGCGTTCGTCATGCCCACCGACGGTCGACCCGCTCCGACTTTTCCCCAAGGCATCGAGTTCATCGATAAAAATAATGCAAGGTGCACGACTGGTCGCCTGCTGGAACATATCTCGCACGCGAGCTGCCCCCACCCCAACATACATCTCCACGAAATCGCTTCCTGACAGGCTGAAGAAGGGGACTCCGGCCTCACCAGCAATCGCTTTTGCTAGTAAGGTTTTCCCTGTGCCTGGAGGCCCCACCAACAGCACTCCCTTGGGAATGCGGCCTCCCAGAGATTTATACTTATCGCTGTTCTTCAGAAAGTCCACGACCTCGCGGACTTCTTGAACGGCTTCGTTGATCCCCGCAGCATCATCAAACGTAACCGCCAGATCTTCCTGTCCATACAACTTGCCACGACTCCGTGAAAAAGCCATCGGCGACCCGACACCACCCATTCTCCGCAGCATGATGATTCCGAGAATCACAAGAACGCCGATCATCAGAAGTTCAGGCCAGTGATCTCGGAACAAACGGCTTGGACGGGCGTTGTCCCAAGTCACGCCGGAAGCATTGAGGTACTCGACAAGCCGTTTGTGCTCAGCTTCGTTGTTCGTATCACGAATCGTTTTGAATTCAACGATTTTGTAACTATTGACCGGACCTTTGTTATCGATCCCGCGGGCGCGATAAGCAACCTTTCCCGTAATCTCACCATCGGCGACCCTGACATCCTCAAGACCCCCGAATTCCACCTGATACTCTGACTTTTTAGTCGATGGAAC
>JBPCVE010000194.1:0-11551 GCA_051010795.1 Rubripirellula sp. | reverse complement strand
CGAGTCGAGGAGCTTGAGCATCCACTGATTCAACAAACAAGATATCTCGACAAGCTCGTTGATGAGTTAGCCAAAGGCCGGAAGATGTCAAAAATTCTGAGAAGTGAGTAAGAGATTCCCCTTTCTGACCCAGACCTGACTGCATTACTGAAATGCAGCAGGAATACACATGACCGCCTGGGTCAAACTCAACCGCGATGAGACGAGGCCCGAGGACAGACACCTTTTGAACAACCAGCCCAGCATCCCCAGCCCTGCATCGCATGTCTTGCTCGACTGCAGCTAACGGAACTTGCCGTTCAGATGATTGCTGCACTTTCAAGCAACGGTGCCGCTGTGCGGCACTTCTGGTGCGTCACCGTGCCGGTGCGTCTTGCAACTCACCACCCTTCATTGGTCAATTGCAGTGGGCTGGTTTGAAACAAGATGCCCAGGCCGGTATGAGCACTGTTCCTCGCACGAACACGTCGTTGGATTTCCAGCAAAACAGGCCCTTTCGCAAACCTAAGCGATATCCCCGTCATCTCCATCTGCTCTGATTTCGATTCGAGCAAACGCATTGTGCTGGTGAATTGACTCATAGTTCTCCGATTCACAACGAAACCAGACAATTCTAGGATCTGCTTTCAAATTCAAAGCGAGGTCACGCACCGTATCTTCGACAAACTTAGGATTATCGTAAGCGGCTTCCGTAACTCGCTTCTCATCACTTCGCTTCACCGTTGCATGAACGGAGTAGGAAGCTGCCTGCTCCATTTTTTGAAACAATTCGTCAATGGAAATACTCGACTTCTCGCTACGGAAGCGAACACTTGCGGACAGCCGACACCGTTGATTATGAGCTCCATAATTCGAAATCTCTTTCGAACAAGGGCAAAGACTCATTGCTGGACCGGCTACTGTCACAACCAGCTTGCGACAACTATCGACCGTTGCGTCGAGCTCAACATCGAGCCGGAGCATTCCAGACTCGCCTGTAACGGGAGCCAAACGCTCAACGAACACAGGAAAACGCACTTGCACGCGCGCGAGTTCGGCATTCATCCGCTCACGAAGCGCACCGCACAGGTCAACCGCACCTAGGTAGTCCAGCGGTTGCTTCCAATCACGCAGAAGCTGGACAAATCGTGACATATGTGTACCTCGATCCGATGCTGGAAGCGAGACGGACATATCAAACATCCCATTCGTGCTTTGGACACTTTCACCAGAATTGGAACAAGAAACAAATTGGATCGGATACGGAACGCTGGAAACACCAACTTGATCAATCCCCAAATTTCGTGCATCAACGCGGGACTGTATATCAGGTAGTTCGCTCAAGTTCTCCAAGGAAAGTTCCTTTCTCATCTATTTTCGTGGGCAGGCAAATCAAAAGGTACAACCTGATCATACAAAGCAGCGAGCAAGAAAGATCATTCAACCAACAGCGTCTGATTCAGAAATACGCTGTAATTCTGAACGGCTGAATCCTGACTTTTGACCGCTCGCACCAAGACGGAGCCCCGAAGCGAATTTCGCACGAGCCTCCGCGAATCAGGATCAATTCTCGCTCGTGGGAAACGTCCTGGGAAACAAAAATGCTCAGCAAGATCAAAAACACGCACACCCTGACTCGTCAGCCGCTCTCGGAAAATCCGCGAGGCCATCGAACCTTGATCGCCTCTGTATAACACCACGGTTGCATCACGCATCAACCATGCCCGCCTATTTAGCTCTTCATAGGGAGCATCGTGATCACTCACCACTACATCACACCTCACGTTAGGAAAATGCAGTTGCAGCAGATCAGCCGAAGGCCGGTCCAAGACAATCACCGCCGGAGCGGCTCCTGCTTGAGCAGCAGCGCGTGAAGCGCCGGAAGTTGAGACCGCCACAAACACCATCAGCAGAAAAACGTTTGATCGCATGAAAGACCCTCGACGGAGAACGGAGATTCCCAAATAAACCACAGGTGCATATCTTATGCAAGTACACAGAGTGTGTTCATGTCGCATTTTCTAAAAACACACATCCGATCCGAGTGAAGAAAATCTGAACGACACCTCAGACGCATCTCCGCTAGCAACCCATTTCTCGTGCCTCGAATATCAAGCATCCATAGCGGCAAGCCAGCTGATCTCAGGATCGCAAACTTGCGTGCTTGCTCAACTGAAAATCACTGCCACGGCATCTGCTGAACCTACTGACCCAAAGCCCCCTGCCACATACAGTGCAATCGGTAGCATGAAACTTCATGACGAAAGACGCCCAGCACAGGAAACGGAAGAGCTGGTTAGCCTCACCCTGAAACCAACACTCCAAGCAGCATCTTTCACTCGAGAAAGAAATGCCTCTTATTTTTCTGCCGCTTCCCTTAGCTTCGGCACCACTGGCCCCGCTGGCTCAATCACCGAGACTGCCACTCCCATGTCCTCAATGGCCACAGATAGCTAAACAACACCGAACCGCAAGTGGCCGACCACGCAAGCAGGCGGTAGTCGCGACAGGAAAGCCTCGGTGAACAACCCGCCCATGTTCAGCTGCAGAATTTGCAGTCACACCCAACGCCAACTCTTGCCAGGCCGTTTCAACCTCTCTCAGCTGGAAACTTTCGATACGTCAGCATCACAGCAACCGCAAAGGCAGCCGTAACGCCGATTCAGCAGATGAGCAACCACAAGCACAATACCACCGATCGAAGTCAGCCAAGGGACAATGCGACTGATCAGTTGACTGAACGCAGAGGACTGCGTCGGCAATGCAGCCAAGGACACACCAGCAAGCGCAACCCTCGGGCCTGCCACAGCACCATCATTCGCCACCCCCGCCTCAACATCCTTGCTAGCGACATTTTGGTTCGCAGCAGGTTTGTTGGCAGCATCGGCACAGCAAGCCTCCGTACAGACCTCTGCCGAGGCTAACGAAACCGCACTCCCAGAAAGATCTGCCGCACCCGAGTCGGCCGTCCTTGCATCGCTTTGACATGAAGCACAACACTCGCCAGCAAATCCGAAAGCAGCGGTTGTGATCATCACCAAACCCACACTGCCGATAATCACTGGAGTCAAACGCCTGTGCTTACGAAGCCCAGGAACGAACGCCAGTAAAGCGATTACAAAGCAGCCGACTGCCATCCATTGATGGAAACCCTCGTCAGCCAAGAACCCCAACCCCAATGCGGGCAAGTAAGCAATCACAAACGGCATTGCGGCACAATGAACTGCACACCCTATGGACGCAATCATACCTACCCAATCACTCCAACCGGCCCAACTCGGTTCCGCGACTTCCGTGACTTCCGTGATCGACTCGGCGCCCAAGGAACCAACCATGACCTGCTCGTCTTTCATGCCCAAACCTTTAACAAACCTTTTAAAAAGCCACACATCTGGTGCTTTCCCCATCCCGCCAAACCTCGCGACCAAGGCTCTGGCATCACGCGAAACCGCGGCAACTCCTCAACATCGGCAACAACCTGTCCCTCTACGGCAAATCGCAGTCGCAGACACGAAATCGCAACATTTTCCTTACACCGGCTCCAGCGTAAACCACATGCAAAGCCTGTGCAAGTGCATCTACAGGGCGTTTAATCAAAGCATCATCAACCGTCTAACGAACTGACAATTGCAACAGGATGTTCAGAACGAGAACTGGCCCGCGATCCACTTCCAGGCGGGGTGATGCAGCATCGCAACCACCAGAAGCAGGGTAGTCGTCGTCAGCCACCGCGGGCGCACCTCTCTTCCGCCGGCATATTTCAACAACCCGACGGCTACCACCCAAAGCGCAGCAATCGCCAAAACAGCCTGCCACCCCATTGCGATTCCCAGCAGTCCAAAAGCTAAGCTGAGCGACGAAGAGGATTGCCGTTGACGTAGACGCAGACGCGTTGACTTCGCCCACGAACCGAGGGCCCACCCCATAACGCCGCCCGCAGCAGAAGTGGCCGCTCGATCAGCCCAATCCGGGAATGATGCGGGCAACTGAAAGGGTGTCTGGTCGCCAAACGAAACCGTCAACATCATCGGAAAAGCAATCACGATACCCGCAAAAACAAGCGGCAAGGCCAGCGTCATCCAACGCGGCACGCGTAACCGATCTTGCTCCATCAACGCAAGCATCAGAACACAACTGAAGAGCGCACCGTGAAGCAAGTAGACGCCAATAACCGGCCACTTGGTGTACAAGATGATCCACAGAATCCCCGCATGCGGGTAGTGCAGAAAACCCGGAACATTCGCGGCACCGGTGACAAGTTCGCACAAAAAAAGCAGAGCAAAAATAGCAAAACCAACCAGTTCAACCACAAAGTATCGGACAGGAATCACTGCGGCACAATCGCGGCAGTGCCCACGAAGATGCAAGTAGCCAAGTATGGGCAGATTATCCATACGCCTTAGCGGCATACTGCACTGCGGACAAGCTGAAGCACGTAAAACAATGGACTCACCACGCGGGGCACTCGCAGCAACAACATTCACGAAACTGCCTATGCAGGCTCCTGCGTAGGCGAAAATGGCAAAGACCGCAAATTTCGCACTTCGAACCCTAAGAATCTCCATGGGTGACGGGTCTTTGATCACATAGCTGCTCGGATGGTCTCGAAACGGCTCCAGGAAAGCATCGGCCGCGGGTACCACGACCATGTAAATCAAAAGAGCCAGCAAACCACCAACGAGGGTTACCTTCCCCAACGAAATTGACCAGACACGCTTCCTCATCGCAATGAAGCCATCGCGAAACAGGAGCACCAGGAGTGCAGACACCGTTACCAATGGTGAAAACATCACCAGTGGACTCCACCAAAAAGACGGATCCTTATTTCGAGAAAATGCGGCGACAATCCCAATGACAGATAGCGACAAAATACTGAACCGAGGAAGCCCGGCAAAGCGGCTACCGACTGCCACACCCAAAACCAGAATGTTTGCGACAACCATCGCAAACACGGCCGGCTCGACCGAAAACCGGAGTAGCCATAAAATTGCTGAGCAAGCAGACGTACCCACAATCAAGGTGCGAGCATATTCTCCCCAAAGTGACTCATCAAACGGATCGCAACCCGCTGCAATGCGTGGCGGAACATCAGGGCGATGATCAGAGGGAATTTGACAAGTCATCGTTTTGACTTTCGCCAACGAAACTGACACGTGAGATGCTACCGGAATGTTCAGATTGCTTTAGAAAAACATGTCGGCTGTGATGATGCCGAGCAGTTCACTCCAAATTGTGGAACAGCGACAAACGTCCCCGCGAAGGTTATTTTCCCCTTGAACGTCGCGGCACCGACATCGCAAACCCCAGCCCCATCATGCGGCCAGCCATGACCATTCCGGGGATTGCGGCGCGACTCCATCCCGCTCGAAACGAGCCTACCAGATGCACACGAAGTGCAAAAGCATACAAACTGCGATTTTGCAGCATTTCCTTCTGATCAGGGCATTGAGATCGCAACGCTCTCTCTGACGCACCGCGAGTAGCGGGCCAAACACAACTCCCTGAGGCACCGGGCCTGCACGAAATGGCAAAAACACAGCCATGATTACAAGGCACCACCGACCAGAAAAACGGCCACAAGCATGGCGTAGAGAGCGAGTCGCAGCCCAAAAGCCCCATCGCCAAACAGGAACGAATTAACAGTGTGTTACGCATGCGATAGCACCGCAGCCCAACAACACCTTTGGTCCGCTTGACATTGTGGGTAGTGGAATTTCACTTGCGTAAAATGGAAAGTTCAAGCGTGTCACCACAAAACAGAAAGTCAACCACCGCCACGCTTGGTAAATCCGTGGGCAACGATTCCCACACCTGCACTTCGAGCGATCACCAACATCATCCACCAGTTGTTGACAACGCTACTTGCCAGCCTGCTGGCGATCACAACCAGTGACCACCGGCGCCATGCACGCGGTAGAAGATGCTTGATTTCCCCCAGCTTGATTACGGATCAAAATGATCAGCCATCCTCACTAAAATCATGATCACCAGCACGAACCAGACTGCGAGCGCACCAAATTCCGATAAGAATTTTATGTCAATTACCAGCACGAGAGAAACTTGCATCGTGTAGCCGACAACGAAACCTTCATGAAGCTCAGGTTTGCAACCAGGGACACCCAACCTGACAATTACATGCCACTCAAACGTATGGCTCCCACGCTCAGGCCATATTCACGGCTCGAGATATTAACACAGCAGGCCATACCTCACGGCGCCCACCTTGACTATGTTGTCGCTGGTTACCAGCATGATCTTCACGCCGATCACAGTAACGACTACGGTCCAAGGCTGGTCGTCAGTCAGACAAGAGCAAAAACCTGCGTCCATGGCTTCGCGACGGATCTGATCTGAGTGCAACCCCTACTTTTACGTAATAACGCCCCACCAAACGCGTTAAATTCAATGAACACATCATCCGACAACACGCGATCCATACGAGATGACATTCGCGCGGTGGGCTTGCGAGCAACGCCAGCAAGGGTAGCTACACTCAAGTTATTGCGTGTTGCGAAATCGCCGATGACGCACGCCGACGTAGCCGAAAAGCTGGACGATTCTGGAATTGACAAGGCAACGGCTTTCCGGAATCTGAACGACATGACCGACGCCGGCTTGCTTCGCCGCACGGAACTGGGTGATCACGTCTACCGCTTCGAGGAAATTCGTCTTGGCGAATTTGGCGGCGAGTCCCATCCGCATTTTCTTTGTGAAGACTGCGGTACGGTTTCATGCCTGAAAAATGTAAAGTTGACAGCAGAAAGTCTTCGGGAAAGCAGCAAGATAGGCGAAGTTGCAGAAATCCTGCTCCGTGGCCGATGCAACGCGTGCAAGTAGTGTAGTCAGTGCCAAGATGCTTCAGAGCCGTCATTCAGCCAAGATTAATCTCCATCAGTCTCGTCGAAGCCCGACAATGGTTGCTCTGCGACGGCTGGAACGCTTGCCTTTTCTATTTCGGTAGAAGCAGCATCGTCTGCTGGTGATGGAACGGGCACGGTCGCCAGTCCGGGGTACAACATCATGGAAGCCTCAGCTAATTCCACTGCTTTGGGATCGATAGCCTTGAGCCTCTGGAGCACGTTCGCGGCACGGGGGAGCGGACAATTCTTGACGTAAAGAACGGCGGCCTGCCTGATAAAGCGATCCGCTTCGGTCGACTGCTCGAACAGTTCGGCAATGCGTTCCAGTGCGGTCCAGTCTTCCCACCTAGCCAGATCGGGAATCACAAGATCAGCCAAATCTGTACGGCTCAACACGCTTCGCAGTGCCCTCGCCAAACGTTGACGCGGAATCTGCTTAAGATCTGTCCCATGTACTCGTATCGCGTTAATCGCAGCAAACGAATCTAAATACTCAGCTTCGCGATTGGACAGATAGTCGCGTTCAATACGAGCCAAGGCGTTTTCTCCACCGAGCGATAGATAGCATGAAATTGCCGCATCCATCCCCAGTGAAAACGTCGCATCAGCTTGACGCTTGCTGATCGCTTCATCAAACAGCTTTGCATCCGCCGCTTTCCCACACTGGCTCAAGAACGTCCAGCAAAGACGGCGTCTATGCCGCGGCAACGATGGATCCAGGACTTGGCCTACCACCCATCTCCGATCCAATTTGTCTCGCAATCCTGCAATCTCAGTCAAAGATGCGTCAGCAAATTCGTTGTAAGCATCAGCCGCGACCAAGGGGTCAGAATGCTGCAAAAAACCTAGAAAGTGCTCCAATCGCCCTGCCCCGCTACCCTGCAAACCACGCAAACCTTGGAGATACGCAACCGCACTTTTCGAAATATTTTTCGCCGCAGCCCACTGAATACGATCTTCTCCGTAACCAGTAAGCCAGAAAATACTATCAGCCGCAGGTTGCTTCTGGATAAGTACCTCGATCACCGAATTTTTGAGAGCGGGATCACCCTTGATCACTTTCGTGATACGCAACCGACACATAAAAAACTCATCTGCCTGCTCGGAAATCGACTCGAATTTCGCAATCACCGCGACAGACGCTTCCTCCAAATCATCACTCAACGTCGGAGCAAGCGAGGAACAAAACGGACAAGCGTGGGCGACTGTTACCCAACAGACTACACACGCAGCTACGTGCAAGGGTATCCGAAAGAAGAAGTGGTACCGAGTGAACATCGCTTTCCATCCAGCAGAGAATCGTGCCGCAAAAGACAGTCTGGTAGGAATGCTACAATGTGAAGAAGATCTTGCCAACTTGATCGAATCACTTGTTGGCACCCGCACTTCAGCATGCGAACATTCTCGCGTACGCGTTCAAGCACACGCATCATTTGCAAACTAGCCGATCTTTGCCAAATCAGGCAACAGTAATGAAGGCAGGGACCGATAGCGGTTACGAAAACCATCTAACCTTTCGAACAACCAAGAAGCAAGACTGCCCCAAACGGTAAGCGCTCAGAGCAAACCGAAACAAGCGAAATTCACAAAAAACAGTCTATTTAAAGACCTGCGCAGCCCATACTTGTGACAATGGACATGCCTGTGATGCTCAGTTTCCCCCCCGCAAAACCTACATCGACGAAATTGCCATAGGCATTCATCTACAGCGTGCATCGGGTAACAATCAGACAAAGTTCATTTCCATTCCCACCTCCTGCTTCGCATTGCTCACCCACCAGCAGTTCACTCATTCTGATCTACTGGTCTTCTGTGGATAACTGGCCTTGGTTTTCTTAAGCCATGCCTTGAGTTTGGAATGCAGTTGAAGCGTTCTTGCCGGCATATCGTCGGCAATATTCTGTGACTCGCTGATATCATTTTTCAAATCGTACAATTCAACCGAGTCGTCATCATAAAACCACAGCAACTTGTGATCGCCAGAACGAATCGCGCTTGCGAATCGATTCGCTTTATGAAATGCGTAATTGGGATAGTGGAAATAAATTGCCTCACGTATCAGAGCTGACTCATTTCTGAGCAACGGCAGTAGAGAGATTCCATCGGGAGTGTTGGACGGATCGGGTTTTAGATGAGTCGCTTCGAGAATCGTGGCGTGAATGTCCATGGTGATCACAGGCGTCGCTGTCCTTGTCGCGGGCTTTACATGCCCGGGCCAACGAACAATCATTGGGACTCGGATTCCACCCTCGTAGACGTGACCTTTCTCCTCCCTCAGTGGCTTCACGTTTGCAGCAAACGGTCCATTATCCGATGTAAAGATCACGATGGTATTGTTGTCCAGTCCCTGCTCGTTGATTGCCTTGAGCAGTTTTCCGATCGATGCATCCATTCCCTCAATCATCGCTGCGTACGTCGGATTCTCGATGCCTGGACCTTTTCGTTTTTTATACTTCGCGACCAACTCAGCAGGAGCCTGGAATGGATAATGAACTGAATAATTCCACCAACAAAGAAAGAACGGACGATTTCCGTCGGCTTGAGCTGACTCGATGAAGTTGATGCATTCATCGGCGGACCTGTCAGGCAGGTACTCGCCGTCTGCCTTGCCTTTCAGATTGGGAATTCGATAAGGACTGAAATAGCTTGGTGGTCCGCCATAATTACACCCGCCCATGTTGACGTCAAAACCTTGGTGCTCGGGTCGCAACTGCGCTTCCGTGAGCAGCTTCCCATCGGTTCCCGAGTCAGAGCGGCTACGGTGCGACAGATGCCACTTGCCAACAAATCCCGTGGCATACCCAGCTCCCTTGAGTTGCTCTGCCAAAGTCACGCGTTCCAGCGGCAGGTGACGCAACCAAACCGGCGTGATCAAATTCGTACCCGGCTTATGAAAATTCAGAGGGTGCCCTGCAGCATGATTGGTAATATTCAGACGAGCTGGTGATTCACCCGTCATCAGCGCTGCTCGTGTCGGTGTGCAAACAGGTGCAGCAGAGTAAGCATCGGTAAACAGCAAGCCTTGCTTTGCCAGCCGATCAATGTGGGGCGTATCGAGTTTCTCGTTGCCGTAACAATGCAGGTCTTTCCAGCCTAGATCATCCGCCATGATCAAAACAATGTTAGGCGTTTTCACGTCCGCACCAGATTGCTCCGCCAACACACTCACACAAAAAACGCCAAGACTGGCAACAAGTGCCAGACGGGCATGGTATCCAAGTTGCAACATTTCAAAGTTTCCAATCGATTACTGGACGCGTTCCCAATCACACATCCGTGATACTTCGTAATTCAGCGGTATCCTCTGCCGTGTCGATCTTTTTTATCAGCGCTGTGACTTGTTGAGTCACGGGGGAAAGCATCCGCGCCTCGCTGTGAGATCGCAAGTCTTTTTCAAGCTGCCGAAGCTCTGGCAGGACGGCTCTGGCTGCTGGACCGTACGATTCCAACGTCTTCAAACATTTGACAATCCGATTCTTCTTCCCCCACTTGTCGATCTCCATGATCTGAATGCACAGCGGCATTCCTTCTCGGATTCGATGCTTGGCAAGCAATTCGACACCGCTGAGGCGAATTCCACTTGCAAACATGATTCCACTGGGGGCAGGTTCAACGATCGCCTGATGAATGGCCGGTAGAAATGGCTTGATTTCATCGTAGGTGAGATTGGCATAGACAGTCTCAAGACTTCCCCTTGCTCGACCATCTTCGTTCTGTAGTCCAACACGGACCGCTCGCAACAACAGCTTACGATCTACCCCATCAAGGGACCTGCCGATCAGTCCACCACGACGGTTAAACAAACAGAAGCAAAGAAACCGCTGTTCCATGCCCCGAGGATCGTTCTCGAGGTCTGGGTTTGCCAAGCGTTCAAGCATCGCGGGAACTGCCGCTTGTGCTGGTTGCCCCATACGGGCCAGAGCCTCTGCGGCAACAATCCGCAGCGTTAAATCCGTGGACTCAAATGCCTCAAGCAAGGCTAACACACAATCATCAGCATTCCCTTGGCGGCCAACATGCCCCAACGCCTCAGCGGCTCCGTAGCGAGAATAACGATCGTCGGATGCAACCAGTTGCAACAAGGTAGACTGAACGTCACCACGACGATTCGCAAGTTCCTCAGCAGAGCGTTTTCGAGCAGCTGGTGACCAACTGGACAAGCCCTTCAGCAAGATTTCCTCCGCGCGGGCCTTGTAACGATAGCGATCATTTTCCTTGCTCGAAAAGTAACCTCGCCCTGCACCGATCACTTGAACAACTTCAGCACTTGTCAACGCCGGAACAGAGCAACGTTTCTTCCCAGTAAGATAAAGGCTCCTCAACGGCAAAGCGTACGTTAGCAAATAGGTTCCGGTATTATCCCAGTTCCTGTACGAACCATGTTCTTCTTCCCCCGCGGGGGAACCCTGATAACGAAAGCCGCCATCGGACTGACGCGCAAAATCGTAATACCATCCCTGCTCACGCCAGTAGGCAGCGGTAGCCAGTGGCCCACATCGGGACACGGCGGGCATGGCCCACAGAATATTAAAGAAGTTTCCTGTGTGCCCGCGTTCTCGCTCGTCATAACCAGCGGTGCTCATCTTCGCGAAAAACGCCGCTGCTTCACGATCTTCAAGCAGGTCAAAAAGCACGGCAGCCATCGAGCACTTGCCATTGTCCTCGTGCCCCGGCCATGGTGCGTGATCTCCATAGGGGATGGCTCCTTTATC
>JBPCVE010000193.1:0-27712 GCA_051010795.1 Rubripirellula sp. | reverse complement strand
GGGTACGACTACCGACGTTGTCGAAACTGGATAGCCCAAAACCAGAGGATGGAAATATGATGAAACGGCGAGACGCTTTAAAGTCAGCGGGTTGTTTGTTGATGTTGCCTGCTTTGGAAAGCTTTGGTCAAGAGGCCAGGGGCCATGATGCGGCGAAGGCGAATCGATTGTTTTGTATGAACATCGGCAACGGCATGTGTTCTGACAACTTCCCAACGTCGACGGGCAAGGGCTATCAGAGCTCTTCCACATTCAAGCCACTGGAAAGCTTAAAGGATGATTTTACTCTCTGTACGAATCTAAGGAACTACGGGAGTCATGAAAGCACGATGTACGCTTTTGCTGAATATGCTGACCACACAAATCCCCAGTTAATTCAAGATTCAGTGGATGAGCTCGCGGCGGCACACATTGGAAATGAAACGCGCATCCGAAATCTGGTTCTGGAACAGAAGCATTCCTACGGCGTCTCATGGAAGGGTGGTTTACCCGTTTCGTCGATTTCGGACGTGCAGGTTCTGTTCCAAACCATCTTTGGCAAAGTGGACAAGAACAAGCGTGCAGAATTACTGGCGTTAAAAAAATCGATGCTCGATGCGAGCAGAGAGGAAGCCAAGAGCATGGCCAGTAAAGCTTCCAAAGCAGATCAGGGAAAATTGGATGAGTATTTTTCCAGTTTGCGCGAATCTGAAAAGTCAATCCAACGAGCCGAACGCTGGTTGAACCAAGAACACGTGGAAGTCCCATTCCCTGAAAATGTTCCGTTCGAAACAGACGGTCTCAGCGAGTATTCGAAAAAGATTTTGGTGTGCCCGCATTTCAATAAGCGTTCAACTTATTTGGATTTATTGTTTCTGGCATTCAAATATGATGTCACGCGAGTGGCCAATGTGTACGCGGAATGGAATTGGCTTGGTCACCATACGGATTCCCACGCGGTTGCCAAGGAAGAAGGTTTCATCAAGAACGTCGAGGCTGACCAAGCCTACATGATGCAGACCGCCCGCTTCCTGGAAAAACTCAAATCAACCGAGACCAACGCAGGTGGAAACCTGCTGGACCAGACGGTCTGTTTGATCACCAGCTCGCTTAGCATCAGCAAAGAAGAAGGCCCACACGGTTGCAAGAACAACCCCGTGGTTGTCGCTGGCGGTGGATTCCAGCATGGACACCATATTAAGTTCAATGGTTCAGACAACCGCAACAACGTCTACCTCGCTGCCTTGCAGCATCTGGGACTCGAAATCGAAAGCTTCGCCACCAGCAGCGAAAGCGCTAAGCTATAGCCCAAAGTTCGCCTGACCCGATAACAATGGCTTGCAAGTCATTCTGTAAACCTCGCTAAACGCGACTTTCAGGTGAGCCTACCCGCAAGCGAGGGAATTGACGTGACAGGCCCACTGCACCTCGCTCGAACGTCGCGTTTGCTGCCCGATGAGAAAGATAGAAAGAATGATACGATGAGATCCGCTTCCCTACTTTCGTTCCTGCTGATCGTTGCATCAGGAAGCGTGCCTTTCGTTACCGCTGCGGCAGACAACGTAGAGCTGGACCAAAGCAAAGCGTTCTTGAACGCTCATTGTGTTACCTGTCACGGTAATACGACGAGCGAGGGCAATCACAACTTCGAAACGTTCTCTGACAAAGACTGGAACGATCATGAATTGCTCAATGATTTATTGACGGTGTTGAAACAAAAGCAGATGCCGCCCGAAAATGCCGAGCACCAGCCCTCCGCCAAAGACATCGCGGCTTTTGAATTGCTGTTGGCCAAAAAGTATCGGACAATCAAATCAAAGTTCTCTGGGGTGATCACGCGTTTGAACCGCGCGGAATATGAGCACTCGATCAATGATGCTTTCTTCACCAAATTAAAAGTCAAAACCCAATTGCCGGTCGACAACACTCGCGACGGCTTTGACAACCAGGGCGACAAGCTTGTCATGTCACCTTATGCCATGGACAGCTATTTCCGGGTTGCCTCTGAAATAGCTGCGAAGGTCGTAGGAAGCATGCCCGACGCTTCAACCACCTTGCATAGCTATCACAACGGAAAGATTCGCAGGTTGGGTAGCAAAGGGTTTCCGTACTATGAAGATACCAATGACGGTTTGACTGCCGAAGGATATCGTTACAAAGACTATTCGCGTGGCATTGGATTCAAATACGATGCAACCTTAGCAGGCCACTACGACGTGAAGATCAAAGGCCACTTTACGCATTTCCTGCCCGTCAAAGGAGAAAATCTCAAAGAGCGCGATTTGACTTTCAAAGTTGACGTGGGCAAACAGAATGAACGCTTGAGAATCACAACCAATGTCGACCCCAAGATCAGTCGAGAAGCACTCAGCGACCAGGAATTTTTACTGAGCGAAAATGCCCGGGTCTATTTGAAACCCGGGCAAAATCTTGTTCTTTATAGTCACAGCTATTTTTATCCTTTGCCCAAGGATCTCAGCAAACTCACGCGGATCCCGCCGCTTCCCAAGGACAAGAAATTATTCGAACTGCCAAAAACCGCCTTGCACTTCATGTCAGCTGAAGTGACCGGTCCGTTTTATGATAGCTGGCCCCCCAAGAACGAGTTTTACCAAACCTACTATGAAGGCCTGAAGGACAACGATCCACAGGAGCAGTACCAGCAAATCATAAAAACGCTCGCCACAAAACTGTTCCGAAGGCCAGTTCACAGCGAAGAACTGAGGCGATATTTCGACATCGCAGACAAGACTTACCAGACGGACCAGAACGTTTTCAATGCCATGCAATCAGCGTTGACCATGATGCTCTGCTCTCCCAAGTTCTTGTACAAGTACGAAGGTGATTCTCTGGAGCTCGATGATCATGCGATTGCAGCCAGGTTGTCTTACTTTTTATGGAATTCGCTTCCCGACGATCGTCTGATCAAACTGGCCTCAGAAGGCAAATTGATGGATGCAAGTGTCCGGGCAGCGGAGGCCTCGAGGATGCTGCAGGATCCGAGGGCTCGCCGTTTTGTCACAGACTTTACAGAACAGTGGCTTGAGCTTGAGCGAGTGGACATCGTTAATCCACAGACTGAGATCCTTGCACACACCTTCAAGGATAATCATGGTGAAAAACTTGCACGTCTGAAACCGTTCATGGTGCAGGAACCCACCGAGTTCTTTCAGGTGATCCTGGACGAGAATTTAAGCCTTTTGAATTTCATTGATTCTGATTTTGTTGTGATCAATCGGCCGCTGAATGACATTTACCAGTTAGAACTTCCTGAAGAAGACGAATTGCCAAGGACCGCAGATCCAACAGACTCGAAGTTGATTTTGAACGACAAAAAGTCGCGTCAACAACGTGAATTTCGAAAAGTCATGCTTGATCAAGATTCACGTCGGGGAGGCCTACTGTCACAGGCCGGTATTTTGATGATGACCACCAATGGTGAATTCACGAATCCTTTCTATCGTGGTGCCTGGGTCGCTAAAAACATCTATGGCCTGAAACTGGAACTGCCACCCAATCTCGAAATAGAAGCCCTTAGTTCGCCAACTGAAACATTCACGATTAAAGACAGCATCAATGAGCACCGCAAAGATGCCCAATGTGCTTCCTGTCATAGCAAGATGGATCCGTTTGGTTTGGCCATGGAAAATTTTGATGTTCTGGGTCGGTATCGCGAAAGCTATCAGAAGTACGTCGTGACCAAGGTTCCCTATGAGGAGAAGCGAGACGGTAAAGTGGTAATGAAGGAGCGTATTACCCACAAGTTTGTGGACACGACCAAGGTTGAGTCTGACGCCGTGCACCTTGATGGTCGTGAAATCAATGGCATGGAAGGCCTTAAAATGCTGCTTTTGGAAGACAAGGATGCCATTGCCTCAAATTTACTCACCAAGCTTTCTGAATACGCCCTGGGAAGAGAAATGAATTACGCCGATTCAGAGAGGCTTGACCACCTTTTAGAAGCCTCAAAGAAGAATGATTATAAGCTCCGTGACTTGCTGCTTGGCATCATTGCTGACGAATCATTCACAAGACGATAGTGTTGCCTGAGGGCTACTAGCCAAGTTGAAGACGTAAAATCATCACCTCCCTGTGGGGACGTGATAGCCCCTAACTTTCTGGTAACCCGAAGCGTAAGCGAGGGACAAACGATCCCGAACGCTCGCAATCCCCGCTCGCAATCCCCGATCGCAATCCCCGATCGCAATCCCCGATCGCTACCAACTCCATCCCCAGCTTGGTCCCTCGCTTACGCTTCGGGTTACCAGACGATGCGAGAAACCGAAGGCACTTCTGTGCTACCACACGCCACCGCAAAGGAAATAATCATGACTGCCCTAGGTCGAATCTGCCTGAAATTGATTTCTTCTTATCCGCTGCCTGCTGCCATCCTGACAGTTGCGTTGCTGGCGACTGAGCCAGCAATTTCCCTTCAAGCGGGCAACTCCGTTGGCGAAACCGCGAAAAAGGAACTAACCCTGGACCTTGGCGATGGCGTCTCGATGAAGCTTGTGCTCATTCCAGCTGGTAACTTCAAGATGGGGAACCATGAAACCCCAACGGAAACCGTCACCAAGCTCGGTGGCAACGAGGAGCACCTGACAGATGAGTACCCAGTCCACGAGGTCACGATCAGCAAGCCCTTCTACATGGGCATCCACGAGTTGACGCAGGCCCAGTGGAAAGCTGTCATGGGCACCGAACCATGGTTGACAAAGACAGCCTTGGGATACGCGAAAGCGCAACCACGCCCGGCAAACATCGACGATTATCCCGCGGTCTGGATGAACTCTTATGACGCAATCAAATTCTGTCGTAAGCTCTCACAGAAAACCGGCATGACTGTCTCTCTTCCGACCGAAGCTCAATGGGAGTACGCCTGTCGCGCGGGAACCACCACGGCCTTTTCCTTCGGAAATGACCTGTCGAAACTCATTGACCATGGCTGGTACGGTGGGCTGAAAGACGGCCAGAAAGAAGATTACGCCCACCGAGTAGGACAAAGAAAACCCAACCCCTGGGGCCTGTATGACATGCACGGCAACGTTTGGGAATTCTGCAGTGACTGGTATGACAAGGATTTCTACCGCAGGTCACCCAGCGTTGACCCTGAGAATACCACACAAACCGAACTGCGTGCACTGCGCAGTGGATCGTTTCACAGTGTGCCGACCGTGTCCCGTTCCGCACAACGCGCCAGATGGGTCGGTCCCGAGCAGGTTCGCTACAACTACGGGATGCGTCTCGTTGTTGCACCGGCACCTGATGAGAAAGACAATTTGAAAACGCATTTCAAATCGATCTATAGCACGTTCGGGCAGGATAGCACGACCAAAATAGAGGTCGTGTCTGGACCTGAGCCTGTTCAAATGAGAAACGGTCGCGTCGCTGGCAAGCAGTGGATCGCGACTTCGGGCGACGAACGGTTCAAACTGACCATCGAAGACGCAACCGGCGCAAAACTGGAAAAGCTGGTCAAGCGTCTCGAAAAGCTTCACAGTTCCTACATGAGCGCGTGCGTGGCTGTATCGGACGAGGGCGAAGACGGCATCGCGATCTATGCGAATTTGGGGGGTGCAAGAGCGCATGGCGGAAAAGGTTATATCAATCTTGTTCCCCATGCCGATGCTCTGGTGATTGCCCATGAAGCTGGTCACACGCTGGAGCAGGTCGCCACACAGTCCGATCCCACGATCCTCGACAAATGGGACGCGGCCATCAAAGCGGATAAGGTATCGGTCTCGGACTATGGCGATACAGTACGCCATGAAGATCTCGCCGAATTCGCTCAGGTGTATGCGGTCTGTCTGGGCGCGGGCAAAAAGCATCTGGAAGAACTGAAGAAACTGTCACCCAAGCGTTTCGAACTCTGGGAAACAATACTGAATCCGTACAGCCCGCAGGCACTACGAAAATCGCTTGATCCGTTCTACAAACAACACATTGTCGCCGATGGACTTGTGGTCGCGGGATCAGAGAAGGTTTCCCTGTACGCTTTGGGAGAAGCGGGATATCTGGCAAACAAGATGCTGGCCAATCGACCTGACGTGATGCGTGACCTATGGGAAAAACGGAAGATGTTCGTAGCCGTGATGGCTTACTGCGAACTGCAAACTGACCTACCCGACTGCCGGGGAATGTCGCTTTGGTGGGCCTATCGGGCTCGTGGTCTGGGATCGAGGCCGGTCAGCTGTGGCGAAGAAAATCTGCTAGACCTGAAGGGAGATCCTTACAAGGGCGAGAACATCTTCATCCACGAATTCGCCCATGGGATTCACAGCGTTCTTGACGAAGAGTTCAACGTGCGACTGAGGGAGCTCTACGACCAAGCCAAGGAAAGTGGACGCTTCGGTGGATATGCGATCGACGGTGGCGTGGCAGAATTCTGGGCCGAAGGCGTCCAGACATGGTTCGAGTGCAACGGACGCAAGAGACCGAAGTCTGGCAGAGGCTCAGACTCGTTCACCGTGCTCGGACCCAATGGAGAACTCGTCTGCCACCTGACCACCCGCGAGCAGTTGAAAACATACTGTCCGGAACTCGCAAGACTGCTCGACCATACGTTTCGACAAAACGAATGGGTGTACGTTCCCGTGTCGCAACGACTGGATCAACCGCACTTGAGGGGCTTCGACCCGACCGACGCACCAGAGTTCCGTTGGCCGCCCGCGGTAATCGAGGCCTACGATCGAATCGAAGCTGAGAATGCCAGAAAGGAAGAGCTGCGTAAGGCCAAGTCCCAACGCTAGCAACGAACCAACCAACCAGTACATTGAGACATGCCACAGCCAACCTGTTGAAAAGCTAAGATTTTCTGGGATTCAACTTTGGGGCGAAGTGCGTACGACCAACTATTCCCTACCCATGGGTGGAACCGGAAATTCTATGATCAACAGAACATGCCTTTTAGGTATTCTGATGGCGATTGTTCCACCAATCGCATGCACCTGCGTTGCCGAAAAACCTGACGGCACAGAAAACAACGCTACCGATCCCGCCACACGGATGAAGGCATGGGACCAGCATGTAAAACTCAGACAGGAGTCCATCTTCAAAGATGTGCCCTGGATGCCGGTAGGCCCGCGAATTCAGGGAGGCAAGATCGAGAGCATTTGGTCTGTCAAACAGCGTAAGTCGACCCTTTACGCAGGCGCCGGGTCTGGCAACCTGTGGAAATCAGTCAACAATGGCACTACCTGGAAACCGGTCTTTGAAAACGAATCGACGTTCTCCGTTTCTGTCGTCACCGTGTCCGACAAAGATCCGAACCTCGTCTGGGTTGGCACGGGCGAACCTCACATGGCACGTAGTTCCTATGCCGGGACAGGGGTTTTCAAGTCGATTGATGGAGCCAAGACTTGGACGCACATGGGGCTAACCGACACGCACCATATTGGCAGAGTGCTGATCGATCCGAAGGATTCAAATGTCGTGTACGTCGCGGCTCTGGGCCACCAGTATTCGTACAACCAACAGCGTGGCGTGTTCAAGACGATCGATGGCGGAGAGACATGGAAGAACGTTCTTTTTATCTCTGAGATGGTTGGTGTGGTGGACGTCGCGATCGACCCGTCCGACAACCAGACCCTGTATGCGGTTGCGTGGGAACGCGACCGAAAGGCCTGGAACAATGTCGTCGCCGGTCCCGGCAGTGGAATCTACAAATCGACCGACGCAGGCGAGACATGGAAGCTTATGACCAAGGGGCTTCCCACCGGTGAGAAGGTTGGCAGGATGGGTATCGCCGTCGCGCCCTCGAACCCAAATGTTCTCTACATCATTTGCGACCACCGCGGGGTGGGTGGCGAAGTCTATCGCTCTGACGACAAGGGCGAAAGCTGGCGGAAGACCCATGAGGGCAATGTCAAAACCGGCATCGGTTATGACTTTTGCCTCATCCGGGTTTTGCCAGACAATGCAGACGAGATTTTCATCTGCGGTTTCAACCTTCTCTACTCATCCGACGCCGGCAAAACACACGCGATTATCTCAGAACGCACCGTCCCCATGCTTTCGTACAAAGCCCGGCGTGCCACTCCCCACTGCGACAATCATGACATGTTCATCGACCCCGACGATCCCGATCGGGTCATGCTAGGCACCGATGGTGGGCTCTATCTATCGCACGATCGGGCCAAGACCTGGCTCCACATCAACACACTGCCCATCGCGGAATTCTACGACATCTCAGTAGACGCAAGCGAGCCGTACAGGATCTGGGGCGGCACCCAGGACAACGGTGTACTTGGAGGTGAGGCAAAACCCATGACCCTGGGGCTTGAGCACTGGCAGTGGGACCACGGTGGCGACAACTACGTGACGCTGATTGACCCGAACAACCTGGACACGATGTATCTCGAGGGCATGTTTGGCTCGATGGCTCGGAAAGATTTGAAAACAGGTAAGAGTCGTGGCATCCGGCCCGGGCCAGCGCCGGACGGAGCGAAACTACGATTCAACTGGATGACTCCCTTCATTCTGTCTCATTACGACTCCAAGACGCTTTACGCCGGCGCCAACCTGCTGTTCAAGAGCCATGATCGCGGCGACAACTGGAAATGCATCAGCCCAGACCTGTCCAGCAATCCAGGTCCGGAAAGGCAGGGAAACGTCCCGTTCGGAACCATCACCGACATCTCCGAATCCCCACTGAAAAAGGGCCTGCTCTATGCTGGCACGGATGATGGACAACTGCATGTGACGCAGAACGATGGCGGTACCTGGGCAAACATCAACCAAGGCCTGCCGAACAGGTGGGTCAGTCGCGTTGTCGCCTCGAAGTATGATGAGGCAACAGTGTTCGTGTCACTCACCGGATACCGCAAAGATGATTTTGAGTCCTATCTGTTTATGTCAACCGATTTCGGTAAGACGTGGAATTCAATCGTCAGCAACCTGCCCGCAGAATCAATCAATGTGATACGCGAGGACCCGACCGACAAAGACATCCTTTATGTCGGAACCGAACTGGGTGCCTATTGTTCCATTGACAAGGGCAACACATGGCACTCTCTCTGCAGCACTCTTCCAACTTGCGCGGTGCATGATCTTGAAGTCCACGCGGGGACCGGCGACCTTGTTGCAGGCACCCATGGGCGAAGTGTATTTGTGCTTCCTGCAAAGGAAATCCAGAAGATCAAGCGGGAGATGACGAAGTAGCCCAGCACATGAAACTCTCCAAACTCAGCCGCCTGTCACATCGGTGGGGGGCGATCCTCGCGCTTCTGCCGATCACGATTATCATTGTGTCTGGCATTGTGCTGCAAATAAAGAAAATATCACCCTACATCCAGCCTCCGACCCAGCGTGGTGTTGGGACGGAACCCGCCATCGGATTTGATCGCATTCTTGAGATCTCGAGGACCATTCCCGAGGCAGCAATCGAGTCCTGGGACGATGTTGACCGACTGGACGTGAGGCCCGGCAAGGGCTTGGTCAAGGTGCGGGGCATGAACCGTTATGAGGTTCAGATCGACACCAAAACCGGCGAAATCCTGCAAGTCGCCTTCCGTCGTTCCGATCTAATCGAGAGCATTCACGACGGAACCTTCTTTCACGAACAGTTCAAGCTTTGGGTATTCCTGCCCGCTGGCATCGTGCTTGCGATGTTGGTGATCACTGGTGTCCATCTTTTTCTGCTCCCCCATCTCGCCCGGCGTAAGCGAGAGCGAAAACAGATGGCTGAAACCAATCTGGAGCAATAAATCCCAGGGCAGGAAACATCACAATGAAGCGTAAACCGTCCCTGAACTCCCGGTTCGCAAACCTGGTGCGAAATCTGGTTTTTCTGTTTGTATCGTCCTGTGTATTATTCTCCATTTGGATCGTCTACATGGCATTCACTCAAGGCGCGTACGGTGACCCGTTATGGTCCTTACGTGAAAAGCAATGAGGTCGGCAAATCAAGCCGAGAGACTGCATCAACGCCCATCAGCATCGCTTCGTACTTTGTCCGCTGGCCGCGCGACGCCCCACGCTTATTCCAGCACGAACCTAATCCCCTCAATAAACCGAACACGAATACACAGATTGGTGGGCAGTCACACCCCCAGCAGCGGTCTGTTCACTCCATGAACGACTTCACTCCATGAACAACAACAAAGCAGAGTGCAATGCAGGACAAATTCCTTAGCCTCTTTGCAAGTAATGCCTGCCCCCATTTCTGACCTGATAGCCATCACCTAAGAAGTGACATCGCAGCACAAAAGAACAGGCTATTGAACTCGATCGTTCCCGACGCGAATCTGAAAGAGCAACCTCCGCAGCAGCTTCTGTCACCAAAGACCCTGACGCCTGCTCAACTGCGTGTGCATTGAGGGTGGAAAATCTCGCCACAAGGTGAATGAACGACAAGCCCCAAAGCTGGTTCATTTGACTCCTTTCACCCATGCACAGAAACCCAGAAAAGAACGTCAAGCGGCATTATCAAGGTAACGAAAGAGCCTTGCTGCAACACCGTTGAGCTATGAAGTCACAAGAAGGGGTCAGACACCTTTTCTTATGCTGTCTTTGAACTTCCCGACCATCAGAGTCCTACCTCTCACTTCCACTGCAGGGAAGGACGGCCACATTGAGACGCTACGATCCGGTAAACTTGCATTCTCGATTGCGGCTTGGTTTTTATACCCCTCAGACTCGCCCTGCTCTGGCTGAAAACAGCATTCAGGGTTCCCTGCTATGGAGCGAGGCTATGACCGTCGAATATCCGTCGCTTATTCTTGCTTTGGATCAACTTTCCACCGCAAACTCCAACGATAGTCATTCCAGCGGAGTCGTTTCCGAACCCTCCGCCGAATATTCATTCACAATCAATCTTGATCGTATTGAGCGGGCACCTCCTACGTTCACCAAAACAACGGATGGATTTACCGGGGGCAAAGTCCTGCACGGCACACTCGTCGCGCAGAATGTGTTCGAGCAGGAAAAACTGCGTGGTCGGGGTGCCGTTTCAGTAGCATGCCCTAAGCGATGGAATCTCAGACTCTTGATTTGGCGGAAGCTAGGCGACGTCGAAAACGGCACGGAAGTGCAATGCCATGGCACGCTGACCGAGTCACGCTCAAGACATCAACCCATTCAGACCTTGGCAACCCAAATCCCCGGTTGCTATCCCGTCATTGGATATCTGGGGATCATGGTCCTCCTCTCGCCAATCATCTGTATCGTATGGCCCATGGTTTTGCTGGCCAAAATTTTCTACCCAGGATTGATTGTCTTACTCATTGCCCGCGTTGCGTTTTTCATCTGGCCCAACATGATCCCGGCAGTCGATCAATTTGACATCTTTTTGCTCATTTACGTTTTGTTCGGCGGCGTCATCAAATTTTATGGATGGGCCGTCACTCTTGGGTCAGAGGATGATAGCGTTGAAGACTCGGAAGCCGATGATTCCACTCACGAATAAACAGGTCTCAGGGACCTTTTTCCGAGCATCGCTCAACGAACGCTGAGTAGATCATGTAGGCCTGATCCATGAACTCGCGGATTTGGTCAGGCTTGCGCCGACCGTTACGAAAATAAATGAACATCCCCGGGGCGCTCTCAACACAGATTCCTTTATGCTGCACAAAGACATCAAGAATTTTGTCATCAAAAAAACTCCGCACCAGTTGTTCATCATTCCCCGTCAGTGAAAAAGCATCCGAGAATTCGGGGTGCTGTGCAAAGTCGATGTCTTGCATCCCAATGGCTGCACCAATCTTCTGAAGCACACCTTCGGGACATACAGAAAACTCTGGAATCTCCAGCGTATCAGACTCAAGTGCAACAACCGTTTGCGCGTGTGTGCGCGAATGTTCGCCACCACCAGTTCTGAATCGGTAATCAAAGATAGAGAGCCGAGCAACGTCCGTCTCGGTTGTCATCACATTTTCCATCGTGCGACTACCCCCTCTATTGAAGAGGGAAAACGTCTGCATTCTCGAAAGCAGATCCTCGTCCTGCACCGCCGAAAACTGAAGCCCCAGTTCTGTCGACAACGCCATCAATGCTTCCCTTCTTTTTTTCTCCACATGCCTCACCACCCAAATGATGCCCCCCACAACCGCGACGAATCCACCAAACATGACGATCGGCAACAAGATTTTTTCCATGCTAGATCTTCTTTGAAGTTATTAGATCGTTTCAAACAGACAAACAGGTCAGCAAATCAATGCCAGTTAGACAGCAGGAAATCGCCAGCACCATAACCAACACCGTATTACCTCAGTTCGCAGATGCACCGTTTTTCCAAAACACACGCTTCAATCTCCGGACCGGTGAGACAGGTGGTGGGGGCAATCCCTACCGCTGCACAAAATGATGACACCATCAGTTTAGACTCTCACCCGACCTCACTACGCCCCCTTCTTTCCAAGTTCACACAAACGCTGAAAGTTCTCGTGGATTCATTTACTTGTGACAAGCATCCCACGTGAATCATTTCAACGATGCCGCGAAAACATCATGAAACACCAACATGGGGGCAGGACCTTAGATTCTCGGCAAGCTCATCCCAACCCGAGACAAACTGTCTCTACGAATTCTACAAGCATGGCTCCATTCCCATCATTGTTACATGTTCAATGGCCAGAACGGCTGATGCAGCGGGCGCCATTCTTTCTTGCAAAGCGATTCATGAAAGCGACCAGGCAAAGAAATCCAAGAGGTTTGCAGTCACCAATCGGCGACCAACACCCACCCTTCGTCGCTCTCGGCAATGACCCTCGATCCAACCAATCCACGATCACGAAAAACGAAAACCCCAAGCACCAGCCCGATCATGAGAAACGGAACGGCATCAATAACTGTCCATTCGCAGATTAAATCGATATTGCTTTCGACTGCGATTCTTAGAGAGTTACGTATACACTCTAGACACTAATTAATCAGAGTCCAAACTGATGACCACCTACAACGCAAGATCACAACACCACTCACGAGATGAGCGACGACCACTCCTCAGAAAACCCGTCACCGTCAAGAATCGTCAAGTTCATCAGTCGCTACCAGATCCGCCGCGGTGATCGATTTGTTTTTCCATTTCGGCACGTTCCAAAGATTGCGAGCCAATTTCGATCACCTCTTGCTTCGTGATCTTGAATCCCATGGCAGCGAAAGCTGGTTGCGCCATCAGACTCGCATGAACCCAAAGCCGAGTCTCGCCATTCTTAAGCGCAAGAAGTTCAATGGACTCATAGAGTCGGCTAAACACGCCGGTGCCTCGAACATGAGAAAGCACATAAGCAAAGTCGATATAGCCATGAGCAGTGAGACTCACGAAGCCTACAGTCCCCGACGAATCGACAGCGGCAAAAACCGCCTGAGATGCCAGACGTTCAACCCACTTTTCACCATAACGACGTTGAGGCACCCATGCTCGCCTCTGTGCTTCGGTATACTCGCTGTGCCCTCGATACTCGCTGTGCCCGCACCTGACCGCTGCGAACATAACGTCAGCAAGCGTGTCAAAGTCGTCCGCAGTTACCTGCCTTATTTCGATCTGCTCCGCCATCCGCATAGCAAATGCAATCCCCCGATTCGTGGCCCTGAACGTTTTATCGAACAACACTGATGTCAACAACGCCACGGACGGTGCGATCACCATCAACTGAATTCCGCTTTCTCAAGACTTAACCAGCATCATAATCTCACGCTACCTCATGGCGGTGGGATGTTGACATGCCACACGCATGGCGTCAGTCGAGTCACGACAGAAACTTCGCTGAAGGTGGCGAAACCACGGGAATGCAAGACGAAAGAACAGTAACCCAGGACGCGAAAAGGAAAAGATCTCATAAGTTACATCACCGGTTTGCTCGTCCAAAGAAACTGTGAAGCGTTCTTCGCCAATGACCAGATGGTGAGCAGTCGTGCCAAACCCAAACCCGAATCGAGTCGAAACCTGATCATCAACGTAAACAACTCGGTTCACGTTCAGGGAATACACCATCAACTTGCGGGAAAGAGTAGAGACCACCGACCCAACAACAATCGGATCATCATCACCAGCAGGTTGCATCCAGCCAAGGCGAAGCATGTCGTAATTCTGAATCGCTGCCTTGGCCCGTTCAAAATCGCGTTCACCCCTGCCAATCACCGCGTCCGCTTTGTTCTTTGCGAAACCAACAGGACACTCAGAACGACTCGTCCAACCGATTTGCGTATAAGTCAAAACAGACTGGCGATGCAGATCGGATATTGCATGAATTGAATCGTCATCAGGACGTCTAAATTCCAATCCTTGTTGGTTAGTATTCATGCTGATCACGAAGGGAATGTTCCTGGTATCTGCTAGCTCACATCAGCACTCTCGAACTCTCTATTCCCTCTTTGCGGCTCTTCGCTCTCTGGGAAAAACGAGCCAAAACACAAACGCGGTGTCCTGATACCTTCTCAGGAAAAACGAGCATGAGAGGACTGCGGTCGCCCCTTGGGGGATGAACCGCAAGATCGTGTTCGCAGCAACATCCAAGTTCCTAATCGCATTGGGCAAAGCAGTTCCCTAATTGTCAGTTGCGATTTGCATATCACAATAAGGACAATAGTACCTGTAGCCGGACATGAGCATGAAATACAGAAGTCCCGGAATGATAAAAAAGGCACCTAGGATCAGGCCAAGCAGCAGGCTGCCTCTGGCACGCTTCCTCGGCCTACCTTCATAACCACAGTTTGGGTTGGGACAGATCATCCGTGTCGCTCCTTATTGGGTTCCATGAGTGGTAATCGAGCGTTGGGCCCAAGGCATCATTGGGGTATCCTATCGGTGCCCTCCAGACTCGCCAAACCGTTTCACGCGTATGATAGAGGGCCGAAAACAAACGGTCCCGGGCATCATTATTCGAGGATAGGCAAAAAAAACAGGAAATTAACAGGTATTCGTAAACAAAAAGGTGCCAGGGGCTGTTTTCCGAGGATAGGCATCCAGCGGCAAATACGGGCCCAGTGACCTTTTATTTATCCAGACACCTGCGATTGATTGCACCTATGAATTCACAGCTCTTCATTTCCCTGCGGCTCTGTGAAACAGCATTCAGATCTGACGAAACAGGTTGGGGCTGAAGTTGGCGAATCAGATCAAGAGCGATCTGTCTCACTACGTTCCTGTCGGTAGCGACGCTCGGCCCGTTTATACTTCTCAGCCTTTTTAAAATTCGACATGCTGTTGTAGATACCCAGGGCGATGACGATAATTCCAAAGGCCGGGAACACTATTTTGGTGACGCTAAACAAACCAACCGCCGGAGCCGTCGAGGTCACTCTGATTGCCATCACCGTCCAAAAGCAACCAAACAAGGTAGCGGCGACGCCAGTCCCTATTGACGATCCCTTTGTCGGCACATGCCTGTTACCGTGCTTGTCACGCACCATGAGACTTTCGCGTTCGATCTGCCAGTTACTGTCGATTGCCGTCAGCTCGCTATTGGCCGCAAGATCATCGATCCGCTCACTTAGCTCTTCAGTCTTCTCGGCAAGATCTGCCAGAATTTCAGTATAGACCGCCGATTCTGTCCTGCGAATCTGAAGTTGGCCTGAGCAATGGCCGCACGTCACGAACTTTGCGGAAGCAGGAACCTCAAGCGGAGCTCCACACGCATTACAGACTAACCTTTCCAGCTGCATTGTGATTCCATTTTGTTAGTTGTGAGAAAACTCATTGGCGGCTATGGATTTCAAGATACGCTTTACACACACGTCTGTCACTCCAACTACCCCCTACTAATCCGAAAATGAAGTGGTCAGCCGGGATCCAAAGTGGTAGCTGCACCCGATCGATTTTGACGGCAGGAAAAGCCGAAGCGACAAGGTCGCTATAAAATAGCGGATAAAGACTTTCCAGCCACATCCGAATGGTAACTGAGTAAACTATCGCTACCTCGCTTTCCTCGCCTGTCCCCATGTTTTTCCTATGAAGACACAGTTCAAAGAGAATACACGTTGCATTCTCTCAGCTATTACACTGTTCGTTCTGACATGTCCGGTCGGGACTGCAATCAGCGGAGAGGAGGCGGGTCGCCCGAACATCATTCTTCTGATGGGTGACGACCACGGTTGGGAGGAAGTCGGCTACAACGGGCATCCTTATGTAAAAACACCCTATCTCGATGAGATGGCTGCATCTGGACTGCGTTTGGACCATTTCTATGCGCAGCCAGTCTGCTCTCCCACCCGAGGAAACGTGCTAACCGGCCGGCACCCCAATCGGTACGGGACGTTTACACCCGGCCGTTCCATTCGGCCCGAAGAGGTCACTGTCGCTCATCTTCTGAGCGATGCCGGATACGCCACTGCACATTTTGGGAAATGGCATGTTGGACCAGTCAAGAAATCATCGCCGACAAACCCTGGCGCGATGGGATTTGATGAATGGTTTTCCCACGACAACTTCTTCGAGATGGATCCGTTTCTATCACGCAATGGTGGGCCACCCCAAAAGTTCTACGGAGAGAGTTCAGAGATCCTTGTCGATGAAGCACTCAATTTCATTAAAAAGAAGACCCAGGCGGCTGATCCCTTCTTTACTGTGATCTGGTTTGGCTCACCTCATGAACCCTACAGTGGTATCGAAACAGACTTGCTCCTCTATCAGGATCTGCCGGAAAAATACAATGATGTCACGGTCAGACTGACCTCCAACCAGACGGGAGAGAAAGTCAAGCGACCTTTGCGAGACGTTTTGATCGAGCGTTATGCCGAAATCACGGCCATGGATCGATCAATTGGCAAACTGCGCAATGCCCTCAAAACACTCGAACTCAGAGACAATACCCTGCTCTGGTATTGTGGAGACAATGGCATTCCCCCAAGCGGCTTGAGAGAGTCCCGGTTTCGCGGATACAAGGGACAGCTTTATGAAAACGGGATTCGAGTCCCGGGAGTCATTGAGTGGCCAGCGCGAATCCCCGAACCGCGCGTCTCGTCCGTGAATGCTGTCACCTCTGACATCCTTCCTACCCTATGCCGCCTGGCTGGCGCACCAACGCCGGACGTTCCCTTGGACGGGATCAACCTGATGCCACTCTTGAACGGAGAAATGAACGACCGGGGTGAACCTATCACGTTCTGGTATTTTCGACGGGATCACGAAACTGAAAAATCAGCAAGGCCTTACATTGCTCCGGAACTTCAGAAAGGTACGACCCCGCTTGTGAAAAAAATGGGTGGACTTTTGACACGCAACTTCAAGAATTTCCACCACACTGAAATCAGGGAACAGGATTTTGAGGGTGCAAGAGCAATCCTGACAGATGACTACAAGCTGGTCATCCAAGGCGAAAAGGGAACGGGAGTTGAACTGTTCGATCTGAACAAAGACCCCAGTGAGAAAAACAACCTCGCCCCAACCCACCCTGACATCGTAAAGCGTCTGTCAAAACAACTGCGTGATTGGCAGGGCGGAGTTTTAAGAAGCCTGATGGGTCAAGACTACACTTCCGACACATCGCTCAAGTCGGAAACAGACTCAGATCTCTCTGCTGAGAACATCGAACCTTTTTAAAGTTCGTCAGCGAAAACGGTCATCAGCGAAAACGGTCATCAGCGCAAACGGTCGTCAGCGGCTATACGCGATAGACGCCGAGCGTCGCTGACACTGTGTCGCAGCACCGTCATGAACATTTGCGGCAACGCAAGAAGGCGTTCCCAATGACTGTGTGCATGGGATCCTTCCATTCCATCCAACAACAAGTCCGTCAGGAAAAGTCAGACTGCAGGCCCAGCCACGTTCACTTGGTTTCGGTCATCCCAGCCACTGTGGATGCTTTAATTAACCTCGTCGGCTACTCCGCCAGCCCTTGTCTATCAAGACGCGTCTTGAGAATGCCTCGACGGTGCGAGACATCATAGGTAGCAAAGTTCCAGGCAAAAACGGACATACCCTGTAAAGCGTAGCACTGGGCAACTCACCGCTGGCGACAACGCCACGATGGTGCTTCGGGCAGTTCACGCAGTGCGATCTCACCGCCAGCTCAACCGCTGCCAAACTTCTCATAAAGCTAACTGGCAAACTGCAGTGCCTATCCTCGAACAGGTGCAGTTTTGGAACAAAATCGTTGCCATGGTTTGCCGAATTCATTGGGCTTCATGACTCGCCTCCTCCTCACGTACCCTCACCCATATTTTTATCCACGGGCAAAACAGGAATAAGTCTTTTGTCCACGCTCGCCTCTGATAACGGCCGAAGAATTCCTGTCCCTTATTTTCTTCTCCTCATTATCCTTCCGCTGCATCATTTCGCTGGTTGTGGCAGTGGCTTCTGATATTTCTGTAGCAGCTTCTTTAATTCTTCATAAGTACCATCGGGGATATCGCAGTAGACTTCGACGCCCTTCCGATAGGCTTTGAGTTCGTGACAGCCAAAGCAGAGGTGCATTTCTACTGCGTTGTCTCCTGACCCAAAAACAAGAGAGAAGTCAGGATGAAAACCTCCACATAGCTTGAAGCCTCCAAACTTCACGAATGACTTTGGGTCTTTAACCAAGGCCTTCAGCTTCTTCCTATCTTCGGCTTCAATCTCTAACGGAGTTTGGTGAAACAAGAAGCCGAATCGCCTTACAATTGTTTTAGGGTCGAGTGCGGGATCGAATCCTTCAAAACTCCCGCCGTACATAGGAAGCCCTTCGTAAACAGTGAATTTCGCATCCTCACCAACCACGCCCACCATGGGCTTGAGCTTCGCAAATGAAGCTTTAATTTTCTTCGTTTTTTTCAGCGTTGGCTTGTGTCCAACTTCGGCGACAACATCCTCACCAACCGAGGGAAGAGTAGGTAAAAGAACCATTAGAGTGAGGCCAATGATCATTTTCATTTCGAGTCTCTTATTTAGGAAGGGTCGACCGCCGAAGATCTCATGGACGAAACACGAACAACAGTTGGCTGTTCATTTGTCCCTGATTATTACCAACTTGTTTTGCGCAGGCAAATTTTGATCGAAAAAGCTGTCGATCACCGTGTTTACTCGTAGCTCAGCGGGGGGGCTTCCCGCCGCGCCTCGAACGGTAAGCACACGCCGCGAATCCATTTCATCACCGAAGACGTTTGGAATTTTGGGAAATCGCCATTGTTGATTGCCTCGGCAAACTCACAGGCCTGCTGTTCAATGACGAAGTGATTCGCAACACAAGCTGTCTCAAGTTGATTTTCTAAGTATTCATCATCACTTGCCGCGACAAGACGTAACGCTTTCCGCTACAAGGTAAAGACCGGGATAGGCATCGTTTCCTTAGCGAGCAGGGGAGTTTGGCTCAAGAGCGTCGTTCCCCCCCTACTTCTTCTTTTTCTTCACCTGCCTCATCCTCTGCCGCCAGGACTGGACTGACTGCCAGGCGACGCGACGCAGCCAGGCGTCCTCCTCAGCCGTGACCTCGGACTTCTCCGGAGGAGTGAACTTCAACGCCTCAGGACTCTCCCCGTAGATCGTCGAGTAGATGACGTAGAGATTGAGGAGCGTGCCGTGCCAGCTCTGGTGCTCGCGGTCCCGGCTGTAGAAGTCGACCTTGGGACGCTCCTTCATGGCCCGCTGCCACGCGTATCCGCAAGGCGCAACCTCAGCGTCGAGCTCCCGCGCCATGCGCTGGTGCTCGGCGATAATCTCGTCCATCGAAATCCAGTTGAGCCGCTGATAATCCCAGCTCATGAAGAAGATGAGCCGCGAACCCGCCTGACGTGTATGTTCATCGAACAGCGCCGCGTACTTGTGGAAGTCTGCGACCTTTGTCTCTGGCAGGTCTTCTTGAAGCACGACGACGTCGTAATCACCCTCGGTGATCGCCTGCTTGGCCTTCGTCCGCTTCCAAAGCACCCGCAAAGAGGCGCCGCCACGAACGACATGTGATGCCTTCACGCCGAGGCCATCACCGCGAGCAGCAGTGAGGGCTTGCATGTGAGTCCAGAGCCCTTGGTTCCAAAAGGTGAAACTGTTTCCAACAAAGAGCAACGTCCCGGGCGGCTCGGGTAGCGGAACCGTCCCCTCCTTGGCTGTCACAGGACAGGAGGCAAGCAGGAACGCAACGGCAAGAAACGCTTTGAAGGGAGCTATTGTCATAATCCTTCTGTAAAGGTGAGCGATGTTCCGGTAGTGAAAGGCGTATCTGGCAGAAGAGCAGGAGCAAGTACTTGTTAATCTCTAGTAAATGCTAGTCTTGGAGAATTTTTCCCGACCCTTTTTTACCTTGTTCGTGCCGTGATTTTGGCGTGGCGATGGTAAGTGTTATAAGATTCACAAACTTTGGCTACGAACCGTCGATTGTAGTCACCTTTAACCGTTGTGAAACCTGCATAACTAATGACGATAAACCCGTACAATGCTCCCAAAGACGCGTCTGACGATGAAACACAGTTTCCAAAATTGGGACGAAGTGACTGCCCGGTCTGTGCTACACCACAGCGGCGGGTTTCTTTGATCAATCCACGGCACAAATGTCGTACCTGCGGATCAGTTCTGCAGCTAAAATTACCGTTGTGGGTTAACGCCCTTTTCTTTCCCGTTGCTCTAGCCGGGTATTCGATAGTGGCTCCCTACGTTTCGCAGATTACTGTCAGTTCTCATACAGTGTTCGTCTATTACCTGACATTTATGAGTGTCTTCTCTGGGGTAACGTCAGTCGCGTTCGGCACAATTCATGCAAAGTCGACGAAATCACAGACGGCATCTTCCGTTGGTTTCACCCTTAAGTCTCTAGCTTGGGTATTTGTTTTTCTGGGAACCTTATTCACCGTCATGGTCTATAGCATTTCTAATCGCTCGGTCATGCCAATTGTGATGGTCGTTTGTTTCTGTGCCGTGATAATTTTAACGTTCATGCTATTGGCTGCCAAACCTTCACCTCAAGGCCATCTGGAAATGCCAACTTTACTGCGTCCAACACGAAGCACTCTCATTTGGCTCGTTGTGGCTGTTGCATTGGGAACGGCACTCGGGGTAGTGATTCTTTTCAGTTGATTTGCTCGCTCGAAATTAGAATGGATCGATTTCGTGATCGTCGACCATCGCATTACGTGGGAGACCACCTCGTCCAGGTTTTGTGAGTGACACTCAACTCATGGGCTGGCAGGAGATGGTGTGGCGGGAGATTCCGGGACAGCGCTGACGGGCTTGAGGTCCAGTAGTTCGTCAACCCGGCGGGCAATGATCACTACACTGCTTACGTAATACATCACACGATTGAGGGAGTCGAGATTAGCGTGCGATGTCATTGTGTAGCATTCGAAATGCAAAGTACGCGGTGGTATCACGCGAAGGCAGTCACGAAAGTTCATGAGCAGATGCGAGCATTCTTGCGTCGCAATCCGGATCTGAAACCTAGCTGGGCCGCAGTCGAGATTGATGCCTATGATCGTTTAGGACCTGGTAACTTGAGAAAACGTCAGATCAGTTACACCCGATTTGACTCTTATCCGGTTGCCCGATTGATCAGGGAATGACTCGTGCTGAGGCACGTGTGCTGCGTGGTCAAATTCGAGCTATGAAATGTGATCGCCTAAGTTGCAGGTCAGTGTCTACCGGTCAGTGTCTACCGGTCAGTGTCTTTCGACTGCGAATCGCGGGAGTGTCGAGTACAATGAGTAGCCCGTCTGACTGTCGTTTCATAGTGCGTTTTGTCTGTGGTTCGGCAATTCTGGTTGATGGTTCTTTGTTGTGTTGGAGGTCTCTGCATATGCTCGCACGATTGTTCACCAGTATATTTCTGGCGTTGGGCACCCTCGTTTGCGACCGATGCACAGGGGCGGACTGGCCAACTTACGCGCATGACAATCAGCGGTCCGGAATCACAACGGAGGAACTCTCACCGCCGCTGAATCAGGCATGGGTGTTCGAACCTGCGTTTCAGCCGGCCAGGGGATGGCCGCTGAATGTGAACGGTTATGGTGCGTGGAAAAACGCGCCCAACGTGAATTATGACGACGCCAGCCAGGTGGTTGCAGTTGGATCGACAGCGTATCTGGCGGCTTCTGGTGAGAACTGCGTTTATGCAATCGATGCGGTACGCGGGGAAATTCTCTGGACGTTTCGAACAGAAGCAGCCCCGCGTCTTGCGCCCACTGTATCAAATGGGCGTGTCTACTTCGGCTCGGACGATGGACGTGTTCACTGTCTTGACGCGGAAACGGGTGCCCCTGTGTGGCACTTCAACGCGGCCCTTGGGAACGAACGCCTGCTCGGTCATGGGCGTTACGGCTCGCTATGGCCGGTTCGCGCCGGAGTGATGATCGACGACGGTTGTGCCTGGTTCACGGCGGGGCTGTTTCCTTCGGAAGGCGTGTTTCTGTACTGCGTCGATGCTGCGACAGGGAAGCTGAAGTTCCAGCGATCGCTGACAGGAACGGGGAACGATGGCCCCAGCCCTCAGGGATACCCACTGGCCGATTCAAGCAGCATCTATCTGACCTCGCGGCTGGAACCGACGCGGTGGCGAAAGTCGGATGGCGGTCCGGTTCCCTTTGAAACCCCTCGGCCAGAAGTCAATCAGTCACACGAGTATCGGTTTTACAGTGGTGGCAGCTATGCCCAGTTGTGGGCGAATCGTGTTGTGTTCGGTCAGGCGGCGATTCTCGGCTATGAGCCAGACGCTGTTTGGAAAGACAAGTATGGACGCGAACAACGCGGGACACTCGCATTCAACTGGTTCAATGCCAGACGCATCGCATTCAAAGAGGACGTTGCTTTCGTCGCCACGGATTACCACATTCACGCCGTGAAGCAAAAACAGCTTCCGCAACTTGCGCAGACAATCTGCCGCGACTTCGAAGAAGCTTACAAAAAGCATCGTGTTGCGACATGCGTTGCGGGGCTGAACGAAGCGATTCGGCTTGGTGTCAACACCGAACAAGGTAAGGCAATTCTTAACGGCAACCTTAGGTGGTCGCTGGATTCATATCAGAAAGATTGGCCCGACGTCTCTAAAAAACTCTTTGACCGGTTTGAAAGTCAGACGGAGTGGATGACTGAACTGACTGCGAATGAGGTGCTCGTCGTTGCCGGAAACATCATATACGCTGGCGGCGAAGACCGAGTTGTTGCACTCGACAGCGATTCAGGTGAAGTACGCTGGCAGGCGATAACCGATTCTCGAGTTCGCGGCCTGGCCGTCGCGAACGGCCGACTGTTTGTCAGTTCGATTGATGGCAAAGTTCGATGCTTCCATTCGACTGCTGGCAGTGATAAACGCGTCAAGTTAACGCCAGCGCAAGCGTCCCAGCAAGTCGATGAGGACTTGACGCAGCTTGCTGACAAGATTGTCCGTGTGACGGGTGTTCGCGATGGCTTCTGCCTCATCATTGGCGACAACACAGGACAACTTGCCGAGGCGGTTGCAGAACGAACGAACCTGACCATTGAAATCATCACGGATGACCATGCGCAGCTTGACGAAGTACGAAATCGCTTGGCCATTCGAAAACTCTATGGTGGCCGAATTAATATCATCACAGCGAATGCCCCAACGCGTGCAAAGCTGCCTTACCCACCGTTCAACTTCGATTTGGTCATTGAGTTGCCGTCGCTGGTCGGCGAACCGTCTTCGATCGAACGATCTGAATTGGAACGGGTCACGCGACCACAGGGTGGTATTCTGCTGCGAGGTTCAACGACTTTAGACGATCCAAAAAAGCATGGCGAACATTTCACCACGAACCTCGAAGAATCATTGATCGTAGCCCGCCGAGGCAAAGAGGAGGGGACACGAAACTGGACTCATAATTATGCCACCGCGGCCAACACGTATTGCAGCGAAGATTCGGTCGAGGGTCCTTTCGGAATTCTATGGTACGGCGATCCCGGCCCTCGTAAACGGATTGACCGACACTCACGGGGCCCGGTTCCGTTAGTGGTTGACGGCGTGGCTTTGATGACCGGGTACGACCTCGTCATGGCATACGACATCTACAACGGCCGCAAACTATGGGAACGCTGGATGCCCGGTGCGACTCGCGAGGATTTGCCGACAGGAACTTCGAACCTCGCGGCCGACAGCAACTATTTCTATGTCGTCCGTGACAACACAACTTGTCTGCAGCTTGATCGGATGACTGGTGAAACGAGACAGGAATTCAAAGCGCCCAGGATTTCTGAGCATCAGTATTGGGGCTGGATCGCGGTCGAAGACGGGATGCTTTTGGGCAGTCTTCCGGATCATGACGAACGCCGGCAACGGGCATCAAACCAGGTGGCCCACGGACTGTTCTCCATCAACGCGAAAACCGGCGAAACAGCATGGACATACAAAGGCACTGGCATTGAACAGGACGGCATCGCGGTGTCCGAGGGTCGTGTGTATTTCGTCGACCGGAACCTGACGGATGCAGAAACGAAGCTGGCGATCGAGACGCCCGCTACAGGAACTGCAGCCGTGACCAAAACAAGACAAAAGGTCGATCGTCGCGGCAATACAATTCTTCCCGACGTTGGCAACCTGGTCGCGTTGAAGCTAATTGACGGAACAATTGCATGGAAAAAGCCATTCGACTTTACCAACGTGACGCTCGACGATCGCGCTCTTGGTCAACGGTCTGGCATCATATGCATGGTGAAAGACGGGGTCGTCGTCGTTTCGGGAATTGGCAGCATCGGGCATCCGTACAATGAGTTTAAAAAAGGCGAATTAGCGCAACGGGCGATCTACGCCTTCAATGCAAGCGATGGGACGCTGCGTTGGGGCGGTCCACGGAATCATCGCAAACGGCCGATCATTGTCGGTGACTCTATCTACGCCGAACCGGGAGCGTGGAACCTCAAGACCGGTGAACCGCGCACGATCGTCAATCCGCTTACTGGAAAGCAGACGCCGATCGACTTTTTGCGTGGCTATTCAGGCTGCGATCATCTGCTTGCCTCTGCGAACTGTATTTTCGGCAATGCTGGTTCTGGGGGCTTTGCCCATTACAATCTGGATGAACAGTCTGGGTACACGCCAATGGGCGGCATGCAACTGGCTTGCAACACAGGAGCCGTTCCAGCAAATGGTCTGTTCGTCGCTCCGGAAGGTCGATCAGGTTGTGCTTGTGGTTTTGGGTTGCAGACATCACTGGTGCTTTACCCGCGCAACGAGGCTCGAGCGTGGGGATTCAGCACGCGCGGCAATTCATTGACCGACGTGCTTCCCATCCAACACGCCGCAGTGAATCTTGGAGCACCGGGTTTTCGTACAGATTCCAGCAAACGATTGTGGCTTCCGTATGCTGGTGAGAAGAACACAGCCGGCGCGTTCAGAAACTGGTTACCCCAGTACCAGCACCGCCCGGAATCGTTCAGTTGGCGCCGACTCGACACACATCTGATCGATGATGAACTGATACCGTGGGTTTATTCGTCACACTACCATGGCGAGAAAGAACTGGCGTTTCCGGTGTCGGCCGAGGGAAAGCAGCAATACACGATTCGGCTTTACTTCATCGAACCTGAAAACAAGTCGTCAGGCGAACGGGTCTTCAGCATCATGCTTCAGGGTAAGCCAATGATTGAAGACTTCGATATCACGAAAGAAGCGGGCGGGGGGTTTCGACCTTTAACGCTAACATTCGAAGGCGTAGAAATCGATCGGACACTACGGATTCAATTGAAGCCTAAAACTGGTCGACCGATTCTTTGCGGTTTCGAAGTCACGAGGGAATCACAGCAGAGCGGTCTTTGAAATTTTGGAAGATGCACTGCATCTGCGAAAAAACACGAGTCCTTCAAAACGCCTGCCAGAAGTTTCAACACCTCAAGCAAGGTGCCGTGACTGGCCGCAGGTCCTACGACCACCTACGCACGAGCGGCACACATACGCAAAGGAAATTCACGCGTGCAAACACATCTGGAAAGGCCGTATCGACAAAAGGTGTCAGCTTAACCAAAGGTGTTAACGACCGACTTGGCTATTTAGGTGATCTTGTTTGGACTTCCCGGTGATCGTACCGTTGATTCTAGCCAATACTTTTCCAATGTCTTCTTGGTCCACTATTGACCTCAAAATGGTCGATCTGCGGTGACACAAAAACGCCGTGCCATGAGTGCTTTGGCGGTTAGCGTTTCGTTCACGACATCGACCTCACTGGTCAATCTGGCGATTGGCCACATCGTCAGTTAGACCGGTGAGTGGCTACCTAGCCAATTGTGGATGGACCCGCGGGGATCAAGCTGAACCTCATCCCAATGCCATGGGTTGATTCAGACGCGAAACTATCACATCCATAAAACGCCACAAAAACCACACAGACGCCGCACATTTTACAGATACTCAGCCTGGCCCCGGTGACCATAGAAGAATGGACCCCACCACCTTGGTCGCAGAGGCGTAACCCGCATGAACACACCCCGCCGCTCGGGGAAGAGCGACGGGGCGGTGTTACTTTTGAATTGCGATGCTTTTCGCATGTACTTGAGAGTACGTTTTTGTGCCTCTGCAAGGTGACTTACCACAACACCTATCAGCTGTGTGGCGATGTCGACTGATCGTCATTGTCCAGCCGCTGACTGGCATCGCTGACTGGCATCACTGACTGGCATCGCTGACTGGCATCACTGACCGGCATCGCTGACCGGCATCGCTGGCAGCATTCTGAGGTTCCAATTCACGCCTAACGTGTTAATGTGAAATCGACTCGGATCCCCAATCTGTTGACAAGATAAGCATCAATGGTATTCCTGTCTCGTGGTGTTAGTTTACCAAATCCGCTATCTCGGAAACCGCCACGTTGCTGGTACGTGTAGCTGTAGGATCCATCGTTGTTTGGCGTAAGGACCATGTCGGACCGGCCAGCGATCGGTGCATTGGCTTCACCAAGGAGTTGCTGCCGATTGCCGCTGCGGAAACGGATGGTTCCGCCCAAACTGGAGTACCACGTCCTCATCAATTCCTGGTTCGGTCCATTATTACCGTTTTCGTGGGGAGGGGGCTCGGGCTGCCCCACCGAGCGAAGCACGATTTGGACTGTTGTCCAGCGTTGACTGTTTTTATCCCAAACTCGAAATGTGGTTCGATCCGGTGCAGCATTGACCGCAGCGTCAAATCTGGCTCGACTGCTGACCCTCGTGTTTCCAACTTTCGAGATCCAGTCACCAGCCTGCAGTCCGGATCGCTTTGCCGGCGATTGTGAGTTGACACCTTGAATTTTGAGATAGGTACCTCCATCACTTAGCTCCTTGATGATGTACTGCACTCCAACCTGAGACTGTCTATACAGAATTTTGGGTACCATCTCGGCCTGAACTTGAACAACGTTTGCGGCGATCAATAGTCCAGCGAATGTGGTGGCTACGATGCGGGGAAGATGCGTGGTCATGATTGTCACCTTTTCGTCTTATCGAGTGTTCAGATAGGGTCAGTTGCTCCGTCTGCTTTCCAATCTAGAGCAGCTTGCATGCCAAAACTCTGAAGAAGGACAAAGGAGGCAATTTAGTCATGTTCTTTCGGTATTTCATACATCGCTAGAGAACCGTGGAGCAGGTTGAAGGACAGACTGAGCTCCGGTTGCCTTCCAGGAAATCAAATTGATCACGCTTGGATCTCAGTTCGATACAAAGCGGTTCACTGCTCGCAGGTCTCGGCGATTGACTCCCCCCCACCTATTTGCATCAGCCTGAGTAGACGAAGCGGGGTTTTGATCAAACAAAGGGGTCAGACTCTTTATCTGTCGTTTTCTTTTTTCGCGCCCTCGGACGCAGAGTCGATTCAAAGTCGAATCGTCGAGCAATCACCTCAATCCAGTTTTGTTCACCGTGGCCCTGAAAAGATTCCTGACCAGAAAAGAGTCCTGACCCCTTCGCAGTCCCATGCTA
>JBPCVE010000192.1:0-3004 GCA_051010795.1 Rubripirellula sp. | reverse complement strand
GGCCGGTGCGAGTGTGGAACTTGGGATGAGCACCGGGGCAATCAAGGTTGCTATCCACCGTTTACGCAGCAGTTTTCGCAATGCCGTGCAAGCCGAAATAGCTCAAACCGTCACAGACTCCGACGACATCGCCGAAGAACTTCGCTACTTCGTCGAGGTCTTGTCCTAATCTCCAAAGGCTCACCAGGCTCGAGGCAACTTTTCAAATCAACCCGGGATCAACTCAACAGAATTGGTTCAAAGTATTGCGAGATGCAACGACTCCGCAGTCGGATCGCAAACACAAAGCCCACAAATCAATTCACGGTTGGTAAGACACAACGATTGAATTTTTCCGGCGAAATTTTTTACAACACGTTTTTGCCGCAAGCCGAACCCTTACACTTATCCTTCAATCACCATGAGCGACCAGTTTGCGCGGGGATGCAGTGAATCACTTCGTGGGGGAACACGACATTATGTCCCAGCCAACCACTATCCCGCTTGGACTTGCGAAACAAGGTCACAGATGATTTATTCCATCCCGAGGCAGTTTGTTCTCTTTGCCTTTTTAGTAGTACTGACCAACGCTGCAGCACTTTGTGGCCAGGAATGGGAGACAAACAAAAGTTTCCATGCGGCAGAAGCTCACCAAGCTGCCGCTGCAGATCAGCAATTTCTGTATGCCGTTACCAATAATAAGATCGCCAAGTACGATCGCCAGTCGAACAAACTCACTGAGAAGAGCAAGGGTAAGGCGTATCACCTCAACAGTGGCTTCTTCTGGAAAGGAGACCTGTATTGCGCACACTCGGACACGACCTTTTACTACAAAGACTTCCCCAACGGTAAAGACAAGTCCGAGCGCAGCCAGATCAAGATGCTCGATGTTGCGACCATGAAGCTGACGACATTTTAAGATTTTGGAGACCGTGGCGGGAGCCTTACCTGGACGTTTTTTCACAATGATCGCTGGTGGTACATTTTTGCACGTTATCGAGAGGGAAATAGAAAAACGTTTCTCGCAAAATATATTGTTGAACCCGACGGTGATTGGCGCGAGCAAGCGAGGTGGGTTTATCCCGATTACGTTCTGGACCAGCTTGGTACAAACAGGATCTCAGGTGGAGTGTGGCGAGAGGACGAACTGCTTGTCACCGGTCATGACGAGGCCGTGCTCTACCGCCTGCAACTCCCCGACGCAGGGAACAAACTTGTTTGTCTGGGCGAGTACAAAGTGCCATTTACAGGACAGGGGATTGCCTTTGACCCTAAAACCGGTGGGATGGTCGGCATTATCCGCGCCCGTGGACTCTCAAGACTGAGAGTTGGAAATCAGATGGTGGTCGCGTTGCCTCCGCGACTCTCGAATAGCAAAAAACAAGGCGGACAAGCATCGTCAGATCAGCGTGCCAAGAAGCAGAACAACAAGAAATAGCATCCCATACCCACGATGAGTGCAAGCGATCATCACCCGCGACGTTTTTGACTTGTCTCTGACTTCAATCTGCTTCCTCGTTACTCGAATTTCGACTTTGGCGCCTCCGTATCCTTGCTTTCCAAGTCAATTGATTTTTCAATGTCGCCCTGAAAGATCTTCTGAAACTCTTCGACCGACAACTTACCGCCCGGATAAAGCACAGAATCGCTGTAGGATCCGCCGGTCCAGCGAAGATTGCGAAGCTTTCGCTTACCGGGCCATGTTCCCCCACTCAGAATTGTCGCAGGTTGAACGGGTAGTCTGTGCAAGCCTGCCACGATGCCTAATTCAGTAATTCCTTGCCAGCTTGTTGGATTCGCGGGACTCCCGGGTTTACGAGGCTTCAGATCGGAAAGATCGATGGTGACCGTCTGCCAATCATCGGTCTTGAGCAGCGGTTTTACACAAAAGTATTCACCTGCATCGGGGCCCGAATAGGCACGCCATTGATTGACGCTGAACGTCATCAGGAAGTTGCCCCCCTGCGGGTCTTTTACATCAATAGCCAGTGTCGCACCGTCAGGCCCTCGCCATTTTGGATCCGTGAGCTTGCGAGTGCCAGCCTGGGCGTGTTCTGTATTAGCCCAACCAATCCGAAACCAGTCTTCCCAGTCATCTTCTTCGCTCAACCTCTTTTGAATCATTCGTTCGGGGCGATCTGCCTTCTTCACGCCAGCAGCCTTGAGCGAGGGCGGATCAAAAATCTTTTCCCAACTGCTGACTAGAAATGTAGGTGGCGAGTCACCTAAGTGTGGTGGTCCAACCAAGGGACGGGGTTGCGGGTATTCAACATTGGCCATCACAAACAAAGGCATTGCGGGGCTCATCACTGGAAGATGCGCTTGCCAAACATCACCCTTTCGGCCGGTCACGGCGCGTCGCCAAAAACGAGTCAGCGAATGTGGATTGATGCTGTAATAAATCTGCACCCGTTTAACCTGATCAACGGAAGCAGGCCTTACGGTTGCGATGGGTATGCCGATCGAAGTTTTCAGTTGAACCTCTAATTCAGGCGTTGCTGGAAAGTCAGACTCGCCCTTGAGAAACGCGTTCAAGAAATGTGTACGACAAAAATAGGACTCCACGACGTGGCGGTGGTTCAGATGTGGTGACACGCTGAAATGCACCAAGGAACGATCAGGAATGACCTGCCAGTTATGGTTCAGATCATCATAAATGCAGTTAAAATCGTTAAGGGGACTTTGACCAAGAATTGGAAACTTGAGATTTCCGAGCGAGGCAGTCGAGTCGATTGTTTTTGAGTACAACTTGTCTCCGACCCTTCGATCCAGAGAAGAGCCGGGACGAGAAATATTCTTGGCCTGTGATATGCCAGCACCTCCACAAGAAGGCACAGCAGCTTTGATCCGGGAATCAAGCCCAGCCACCTGTCCGCTGATGGTTCCTCCCATGGAGTGTCCGTAAACACCAAGACTTTCCGCATCGACCACCGCTTGCTGCTCGAGAAACGTCAACCCCCGCCGCGTGGCCATGGTCAAAATGAACCAGTTGTTGTTACGCGGGCTGTAGACGCTTTCGGCAGTT
>JBPCVE010000191.1:0-21101 GCA_051010795.1 Rubripirellula sp. | reverse complement strand
TTTACTTGACCACAGAAACCGATCAACCACCTCCTGCAGCTGATACGGTACTTTCCGAGTGGCGGCGTGAGCAACTGGGACTGGCAGCGACCCCTGAAAATCGCGGTCCATATGATCTTGTCGTGATTGGTGGAGGATATGCAGGCATGGGTAGCGCCTTGTCAGCAGCCCGCATGGGATGCCGCGTCGCGCTGGTTCAAGACAGACCTGTTCTTGGTGGCAATGGATCAAGCGAAGTGCGGGTGTGGGCTAAAGGAAATATCCGTCGGGGTAAATTTCCACGGATTGGTGAGATCATTGAGGAGATCTCCGACAACGCCAAAAAGTCTCCCGGCACTTACGAAGAATTTGGGGATGAACTGAAGGAAAGGGTCATCCGCGATGAACCGAACATCGACCTTCTATTGAATCATCACGCTCACCGCGTCGATATGGATGGGAATCGCATCGCTGCCGTTCATGCTTTGGATACGCGTACAGGAAGCGAAGTCAAAATCATTGGGGACTACTTTGCCGACTGCACCGGTCACGGCTGGATTGGCACGTGGGCAAAAGCTGATCTCGACATGTCACCCGATGGGCGAATGGGTATGAGCAACATGTGGGCATGGGACGAACAGGACACACCCATAACGTTTCCTGAAACCCCGTGGGCTCTCGATTTGGAAATGGCTGATTTCCCTTACCCACGTGACCACCATGGCCAATGGTTTTGGGAAAGCGGCTTCGACAAGGATGCTATTGGCGATGCTGAGGGAATCAGAGACTGGAATCTCCGAGCAGTTTATGGTGCATTCAATGCAATGAAAAATCGCGACGGAGCAGCAAAGCATCCCAACGCGGTCCTCACCTGGGTTGCGTACGTCGGTGGACCACGCGAAAGCCGACGCCTGATGGGTGATATTGTTTTGACCGAAGACGATATCGTGGCCAAAAAGGAGTTTCCAGATGGCTGCGTACCCAGTACTTGGTCGATTGACCTCCATTACCCGAAAGAACAGTATGCAAAGAAATATGCTGACAACCCCTTCATTTCCAAAGCAGTACACGGCAAGGGCGTCGACCGGTCTTATGGATACCCGGTTCCCTATCGCTGCTTCTACAGTCGAAACATCGACAATCTGTTCATGGCGGGTCGCTGTATCAGTGTGACTCACGAAGCACTCGGCACAGTACGCGTGATGAAAACCTGTGGAATGATGGGTGAGGTGGTAGGAAAAGCTGCATCCATATGTGCAGTGAATGATTGCCAACCACGGGACGTCTATGAATCACATCTAGATGAACTCCTGACGTTATTGAAACTTCCGGGCAAAGCTCACCGCAGCACACCCTCAGCGGACATCATTATTCCGTCAGATGCTCTGCCACTGGCAGGACCCCGTGGCCCAGCCAATGGCATGGACATCAGCAAGCTGGCTGGCATCGTCATCGACGATGAACTTGCAAAATTCAAAGGGAACTGGACAAACGGAACCGGATTACCTAATTACGTCCGCTACAGCTACAAGTACACCGGACCGAACACCAATGCCACAGCAACCTTCAAATTCAAAGTTCCTAAAACAGGACGATATTCAATCCAGGCATTCAGCCAAGCACACCCCAACCGTTCCACAAAAACTCCCGTGACCGTTCGCCACAACGAAACCACAAGCGAACACACCATCAATCAACGCCTGAAAAGCAAAGATGATGTGGTTAGCATCACTGACCTCACATTAGCAGAACAGGATGAGGTGATCGTGACGATCGGGACCAAGGGAGCAGACGGCACGGTCCACGTTGATGCCGTTCGTCTTTTGGAAATCGAGTAAAACGTCTTCCATGGTGACGAAGCCAAAGCTCATGCGTCCCTTGCAGGCGAAAGCCACTCATGTCCTTCGTACATGCGTGGTCATTTCATTGCTGCTAGCCATACCCAAACCAACACTTCGCCCCGAAGGCGAAACGGTGAAGGCACCACCCATCGAAGTCATTGATTTGCCGGATGACTTGGCGGGAAAAGATCTCTATTTGGCTTCGCAGCAGGACGCCAACGGCATGTGGCCTCTGGTCGATGCAAACGAAGAAACGGTGGGCCTCGTTGCCCGCACACTTCCAATCGCCAATGATATTATTGGTTACCGGGGCCCCACTGAATCACTTCTTCTATTCAGTCCTGACCTGAACCTTACCTCTGTGACGCTGCTACAGAGTGCTGATACAGAAGAGCACGTGACTGCGGTCACAGCTGAACCAGTCTTTTTCAAGCAATTTGAAACATGGGCGTGGGGCGGTCCTGCTACAAGCACGCACATTGATGCTGTGTCAGGTGCAACGCTTACCTCATTGGCACTTGCAGAAGGTGTTCTCAAACGGATTGGAGGCGAACGTCCCTCTCTTGTTTTCAATCAACCCATCACAATGCAGGAGATTCAAGATTGGTTTCCGGAGGCTGTTGAACTGGACGACAAAAGTGGCGAGGCAAGGAATTCACGTGGTGAACTCGTTGGCAGCGTGATACGAACCGGGCCACTTTCGGATGACCTGAGTGGATACCAAGGTCCAACCGAAGTGCTCCTGAAAGTCTCACCTACTGGAATAGTCGATGCGATACGAATTCGCACCTCGTTCGATAATGAACCTTACGTGGACTACGTCAGGACAGAGGCCGGATTCTGGGCGATTTTCCAAGGCAAGACAGTTGCCGAGTTGTCTGAATTTGATCCACAAGCTGCCGGAGTCGAAGGTGTTTCCGGTGCCACAATGACGAGCTTGATTGTTGCTGACACCCTTGTCGCTGCAGCGAAGGAGTTTCAAAAAGCAAAAACGTCTCCAAAAACAAAAACGACTGATGGGCTCAATTCCATTCGTTGGACAACCACTGACATCCTTACCGTTCTCACACTTATTTTAGCTGCGATACTGAAATACTCGGGCATTTATCGACGGCGATCATTCCGTCGAATGTGGCTGACGTGGGTAGTCATCATCATTGGTTGTTGGGCTGGAAATCTGCTTTCGCTGGCATTGATTGCCGGATGGTCTGCGGAAGGCATCGCATGGCGTTTAGCCCCTGGATTAGCGGCGGTCATGTGTGTCGCCATGCTGGGGCCACCGCTGACCAAAGGTAATCCGTACTGCAACCACTTATGCCCCCATGGTGCGATCCAACAACTGGTTCGCCCCAAGCCGAAATCGTTACGTTACAGGAAGTTAACGCCAGCGTTGAGTCGCATGCTACGCCGCCTGCCCGGTCTTACTCTTTGTGCTGCGTATATCGCCCTAATATTGCTCCCCACCATCGACCTTGCGTCATGGGAACCTTTTCACGCCTACCTGTTTCGCATTGCAAGTTGGAGTTCGCTCGTGTTCGCTTTTGCGACCCTTGCAGTTTCAGCAGTACTTCCGATGGGGTACTGTCGGTTTGGTTGCCCCACAGGACGCCTGCTGGACTATTTGAAACGAACCGCGACCAGTGACCGTTTGCAAGTTGGGGACGCGGTGGCGGTTGGCTTATTGATCTTCGCGCTCCTCTGTCCACATCTTCAGTGAGACTGAATCTCCTGTTAGCCCATATCCCCCGTGTGATAAGGCACGGTGTGGATCAAACCATCGCACAAACTCCGTGTGATTCACCGCATGGAACGTATCATCATATCTAACTTTTTCGCCTGAACCTGGTGTAAGCGAAAGTATGTACAGGAGCCAGCACCAGACACATGGCAAGTGCATAGCCGAGCACCACACCGTCGGTTGAATAAAAGTATCCACCCAGCCAAACTGCTGCTGCTGTCGCGACCGATCCCACCAACGAAGCCACTAGAAGGGGATTTGCGCGTCGCGCGAGTACGTAATATCCCTGAACTGTCGCGATGTGACTCGCAAGGCATCCGAGTCCGAGCGCGGCGACCTGCCATGGTTCGAGGAAACGATCTTCGATGTTCTTATCCAGCAGTGGCAAGGCAGCGACAGCCACAGCCAAAATCAAGAACCCAGCTACAAGTAACAGGGTTGAAATAATCGCAGTGCGACGCCAAATGGTTCCAGCCTTTTCCCGTTCACCAGAGCCATGGTGCAGGGAAACGACGGGATATTGCGTTTGGACCCACGCAAGAGCCAACATCTGGATTGCTGTGGTAACGCTCAGGGTCATTCCCAGTGGTGCAGCATCAGCATCGCTATGAAACCACAAAACGATGACGGTGAAAAACTGTGTGGCAAAATGGAAAGACGCCCCAATCAAAGCAACACGCCATTGAACCGGCAAGACTTGATGAACCCAATCAAAGTTGGAGGGTCGATCCTTGAGGTGACGAAACTTTCTAAAAAAATCAGCTTGCCCCACAAACGTGATGTACATGAACATCAAAGCCTGAACCGACGAACTGAGCACGAGAGCCCATAGTTTCAATCCGCATTCCAAGGAAATCCACATGACAATACTGCCAATGGTCATCTGCAGGAATCGGAATCGGAAAATAACATCACGAAATCCTGCACCCTCAAGAATTGAAAGTCCCGGTGACAAGCAAACCGAAATGGCAGCGATGGGCACCAGGGCCAGTAACGGGCCGCGCCAGGCAACCTCAGAATCAGCGAGCGAATACCACCCAAATACCAACGCTGCTGCGACATAAAACAGACTTGCTCCACTGAACCATCGAAAGGAATCACGAATCAGATCACGCATCCGTGCTGCGGCAGCAAGCCACTCAGGATCTGATTCAAGCAATGCCCCATCGTCTGATGAAGTCGTTACCTTTTTCATCGCCGCTGTTTCATGCCCCGCCTGACTTACCAACACATTCAACAACCCGAGTTCAAAATAGGCCTGAATGCCGACAATCCCAATGATGCCGTAGTAAACGCCCTGTTCTGACAAATCGAGAGACCGGATCAGGAGCACGATTGTGATTGGACCAGATCCCGCCTGCCATACGCGCGTCATCAGCGCATAAGCAAGCGGCCTATCCAGTTGAAACCGGGCGCGGAGATCTTTAAGCATGGTGACTGCTTTGCAGTACGCGTGAGAATCGCTGGTTTTCACCATTTCGACATGAGCATTCAAGCTTCATTCGCAGATCAACTGCCCACCGCATCCTGTTATTGGCTTGCATCCACGCCTCCTCGCCAACGGCGTCGAGCACGCACCAGACCGCGTCCAGCGCGATAAAAAGACAACCTCGGCAACGAGTGAATCTGTAATGACTTGCCAGGAATGAATTTCGCGGTTCGGTTACCGAAAAAAATAATAGTATCCGCCACTGAAACCAAAGCGGCCAGCCACATGATCAATGACACAGGGTGTTTCTTCAAAGCTGGTCCCAGCATTTGCAGAGCCGACATGGGATTGCCCGACTTCAAAGCAATATTGATCCAGAATAGGCGTCGGTTCCAATCATCTTTTTTCACTGGTGGAATCTCATCCATAACCTTCCCATCGCGTGGCAAGCCCCGCCGTGTCAGAGCTTCCTGTTGGATGGCATGTCCTTGCGTTCTCTGATCAATATTCAGCGTCCAGTTCGCCGAAGTCGCATGGACTCGATAGCAAAGATGACATGCTGGCAGATTGGCAAGTTTGCCGATTTCGGCCAAACGCAACCAGAGTGAATAATCTTCAGCGCAGGGATATCGCTCGTCGTAGCCGCCCGCTTTCAACACCGCAGACTTTCGAACCAGGACGCACGACTGAAAGAACGCGTTTGCTTGCCCTGACAAGTGACGTTGATCAATCTCATCGCTATCGAGCGGATGTGTAATGGGTCCAATCGCATTGCCACTGGCAGTCATGGAATATCCTTGCCCTCCAACCGCCACACACTCTGCGTGACGAAGCAAGTATCCAATTTGATCAGCAAGCCAGCAGGGGGCAGCAAGATCATCGCCATCCAACCATGCAACCAAATCCGTTTCCGCCAATTCCAGCATTCGGTTACGTGTTTTGGCGCGTCCTTGATTCGTTTGTGTGACGACTTTCAAATTCGCGACTTTATCAGCCATCTGATTGGCAACTTCCAATGATTGATCTGTCGACCCATCATCCAACACAATGATCGAAATCGGCCCGTCATGCTGCTGTCTCAGAACACTCTCGATGGCATCCTGAAGATACGCATCCAAATTGTAGGCAGGGATCACAACGGTAACGGGATCAATGCAATTTTCGGCAGACATGATCACACATCCGATCCAGAACCAACAACGCTATCAGGTGCGGAGAGTGAGTCAAACATCACCACCGGTTCGTGCCCGAGCACCTCTCTTACCGCCTTTACAGCGGCAACGTCATCCTGGGATGCCCAAAGAATTGGAAGGGTTGTCTTTTGATCGGTCAACAGAATAGCTTGATAGTTCAATTTGCAGAGAATTTCAGCACAGGCCAACGCCTCATAGATTCCGTGCAATTCAACGAGCAACCGAGGCTTACTGTTGGCGATCAGTTTCAGCCCTGCAGCCAGAATCGCGGCTTCAGCCCCCTCGGCATCAATCTTGATGAATTGGACAGAAGGTAGGTCATCGATCAACGAATCTAAAGTTCGTGTTTGCACAAGAGTACGCGAGAAGTTTCGATAATGTTCATGGGCAGCCTGTGTATCAACACCGCCATAGGCGTCAAGGAAAGCCATGGAGTCATCGCTACCTTCTGCCTCTGCAAACTGCAGCGTCATCTCACCAATCTCGCCAGCCATTGCTACTTGATGTACCTGAACATGTTTGAGCTCAGACTTTTTTGCTGCATCGCGAATTCTCTCAGCATGAGCCTGCACGGGTTCGAAAGTGTGCACCTGTCCGTCAGCAACCAATTTGGCAAGTGAAAGTGTATAGCATCCATAATGGCCACCGATATCAAAACAAACATCGTCTTTGCCCACTAAAGATTCCACGACCTGCAGGATTTTTTGGTCGTAATGTCCGGCCGTAATCGCTTCTGCAATGGGCGTATTGCGAGGCAACATCACGTGGGCACCAGCTGCGGGGCCAGCTTCAATCTGGTGCCAACCAAATTCAATCGGTGGTATGGTTGGCGTCAACAGCGACCTGACCCTTCGTGCCACGGGCTGCAATGCCCGCCGGCATGCATGCTGAATTTGCTGCTTGAATTGACCCATCAGCTTCCGTAAGACTTCGAGGAGAAATTACATGCCGCATCGAATAGCGAACGCGGTCCCCGTTATAGTTTATCCAACTCACGGCTCAATGACTTGAGCCTATATCGAGTGGGCGTGCCTGTTTTGGGAATGAAATCGAATGCGTATTCTGGTTGCGGTAGGATCTGAAGAACAAATCAACACGGGAGCTGCATGGTGCGCTTCCATTGATGGAGTCACAGCTGAAAACCTGGAATTAGCCATTCTGGGCGTCGACCGCAAGGCATTGGCCGAATATGGACGCAAAACACTGGCTACGGAACTGAATTGCAACCCCGCCGACCTCAATGTGACTACGATCGAAGCCGATGCCAATGCGATTCTCACCCATGCCGAAAACCAACACTGCAGAAGCCTGATCCTACTTCACAACGGGAACTTGTCTGATTTGCACAAAGAGGTCTTCCAGACCTCCAAGCACCCGACTTTATGGCTCCGCATCATCGGGAAACCCCCAAGCTCAGAATCACAAATTGTCTCGGCATTCCATAAGCCCAGCCGTGTCACATCGGTTGTCACAGAGAAACTGTTGGGTTTTGCGCCTGGCAAAACACTGTGCAGTCATGTTGATCTGCAGCGCGACAATCTATCTGAAGCAATCAAGACAGCTCTCAGCGAAGACAAAATCACCGACGATGAACTGCTATTATTCGGCATCGATGACCCTGATTCTTCGGATCGTGTTTACAAAACGGCCCTGCTGCTGATTGATTCGAAGACAACAACTTCGATCGGCCTTTTGCACGACGGGTATACCCTCCCAGAGAAAATTGCAAGTCAGGTGTATCAATGGGCAGCTGATGTCGCACCCCCAATGGACCGTCAGGAACGAATCGATCTTTCACAGGATCTTCAATCTGGCTCTGCACCCAATCTTGAGTTCTTTGGTTTGATCTCAGCGGCGGCAATGCTTGCTGCATTTGGACTCATTCAGGATTCTGCTGCCGTCATCATTGGGGCCATGCTGATCGCTCCACTGATGACACCAATCATCGGAGCAGGCTTGGCCCTGGCCCAGGGTAATCGACCTCTTTTTCGCTCCGCCGCCACCACAATCATTCTTGGATTCTTGTGCGCTTTGCTCGCCAGCATGCTATTTGGCTGGTTGGTACTGATTTTTCAGGAACCGGTCATGACTTCCGAAATGCGAGCCAGATGCAGTCCGTCTCCCATTGATTTCTGCGTCGGGTTGGTGGGTGGCTTTGCAGCAACGTATGCCAGAACTCGCAGGCATCTATCCGCTGCATTAGCTGGCGCAGCCATCGCCGCAGCACTCGTGCCACCTATATCAACCGCTGGTCTACAGCTTGCATTTCACGTTTGGACCTGGGACGCCAACCCGGTAGGCGTACCGATTCTCGGCCCCATACTCCTGGTGCTGGTCAATGTTCTGATGATCATGGGTGGTTCCGCTTTTGTACTTTGGGCACGGGGCATGCGGACAGACCGAACCCTCACCATCCAAGATCGATGGACTGTCAGGATTGCAGCTTTTCTATTCACGATCACATTGCTAATTCTGACATGGCTCTTGCTGCCCCACACAAGCCAGGCAGGCGGGCCCAGTAAAAGCCAGAACAATTCGAGCTCAACGCAAAACGTCACGGATGATACGAACGTCTCCACCACTGACTCACCCTAAACACACAACGCTTCAATTCTCGCCACTAGCGTGATGGGCGACTTCTCAAATACTTCAGCTTGTACTTCTCATAAAGCATTTTATGCCGGCTACCCAGATCCACGGCACGCCCTTGAATGAAAGCGGCCTCAACATTCGTTTCCGTTTCAAGAATATCACCATCTGCCAAGATCAAAGTCGCATCCTTACCAGCACTAATGGACCCGATACGATCCGCGACTCCAAGAATCTCCGCCGCAGACAGCGTGATTGCCCGTAAGCCATCGGCATGCGGCAGGCCGTATGCTACGGCCACGCCAGCATGGTAAGGAAGATTGCGTGCATTCGCTGCACCGCCGGGAGACCCCGCCCCCTCACCACAAATCGCAAACTTGACACCCGCCGCACGAAGTCGTTTTGGCAAGGTATACGCCGTGTCGTAAGCCTCATCACGGCGAAGCGGAAGACGGTACGTCGATGCAATGATGACAGGCACCTCATGTTTTTTCAGCAGTTCAGCACATTTTTCCGCGTCATACCCACCGTAAATCACAATCAACAAGCCCTGAGCCTGTCCGTAAGCAACGGCAGATTCAATTTCCATTTGTCGATCAGCATCTACAAACACTGGCAATTCACCATTAGCCACGGGAATCAGACTTTCCAGCCTGATATCGGTCGCAGTCGTATCTGGTGCTGACTGACGAGCCTTCTCGTATCGCCGCACTGAATCCAGCAGCTCATCTAATTCAGTGAATTTCTGCTCTCTTTTTTTGCGCTGATCAGCAGCATCATTGCCACGAGGTTGCATTGCACCCCAGTCGATGTACATCCCTGCTGGTGCTTTCAGTTTCATTTCTGCAACTGTCCAGCCATCAAGATTGATCACCGCAGTCTGGCCGCGAATGTACCTTCCTCTTGGTGCTGTCATGACTGTCAGCACACCACCAGCTCTCGCCACAGGAATCAATTCACTATCAGGATTCACAGCAACCCACGCTCTCGCATTTGGGTTCACTGAACCGTACTCGGTACGATCATCAGTTTCCTCGACGGCACTGATCTCGCGCAAACCCAGATCAGTCATCGATTCAATCAGGCCAGGGTACAAGTGCTTCCCGGAGCCATCAATTTCCAAGGCTTTTTCCGGAGCTTTGAGCTCTTTACCAACACTAGTAATTTTACCAGCTTCGAAAAGTACATCCCCATCATTGATATCAGCACCATCGACCACATGAACTGTCGCATTGCGGATCACAATGGGTCTGATTTGTGGAGCGCCAGGTACTTGGTCGTGAGCTTCGATGCTGGACAACATTACGAAGACTACACAAGCAGCAGTGATTAGTCTTATTCCAGTCATGATTTTTGAACTACTTCCGCTTGATTGTTTGATTTGCTTACACCGTGTCATGTTTTGCTCACTTCTTCTTCAGGTTTCCGGTGTAATCGTACTCATGACTACCATGGGCAGCACAATGCACATCATGTCTCACCCAACGATCTTCTTCGGCAACTTCTTTCGGTGTCGACTTTCTTGAACTGCCACCACCATCGAGTACTTTTTGTATCAGGCGAGCGCGCAACTCCCGGTCACGACTCTGCAACTCCTGATCTTTACGGAGGTCAAAATAACATCGTCCATCAACCCAGGTCTGCTCACATCTAGTCAGAGTTGACAACGGCCGACCACTCCAAACCACCAAGTCTGCATGTTTCCCATTGCAAAGCGAACCGACATATTGATCAATTCGCAATTGCTTGGCTGGGTTCAACGTTACAAATTTCAACGCTTCGACTTCCGGCACTCCACCATACTTGGTCGCTTTTGCTGCCTCTGTATTGAGATGCCGGGCGAGTTCACGATCATCGCTATTGAAAGACACCACCACGCCTCGCTGGTGCATCAACGCTCCGTTGTAGGGGATTGCATCCAAGACTTCGAATTTGTAGGCCCACCAATCAGAGAAAGACGATCCCATTGCTCCATGGCGAGCCATGCGATCAGCGACTTTATAACCCTCAAGAATATGCTGTAATGTCCCAATCTGAACACCGAACTCTTCCAGAACATCCAAGGTAGCAACGATTTCATCCTGCCGATAACTGTGGCAATGAATCCAGCGTTCACCACTCTGGACTTCACTCAAGGCTTCCAATTGCAGATCAACACGCGGTGGCAACGTAGCATGCTGCCCACTCTTCCAACGCCTCCACTTGGCCTGGTACTCGCGGGCCGCAAGCAGTTGATCACGAATGATCTGCTCAACACCCATTCGGGTGTTGGGATAACGGCTCTGATTTCGTTTCACGTTTTCACCCAAAGCAAACTTGATTCCTTTGGGTGCCTCTTTCATCCTCAGCCCATCCATGGTCTGGCCCCAACGGAGCTTGATAACCTGATTCTGTCCACCGATAGGATTGGCGGAACCGTGCAGGATATTCGAGGTGGTCAAGCCGCCCGCGAGTTGTCGATAGATTTGGATATCACTATTGTCAATGAAATCACCAATTCGAACTTCAGAAGTGACTGCTTGGCCTGACTCATTCACGCCCCCATCAGTTCCCATGTGAGAGTGGCAATCGATGAGACCAGGCGTGATATGCTTTCCACTAGCATCGATCACACGGCACTTCTCGGGTGTGCTGATGTTTGAGCCGACTTCGACAATTAGGCCATCACGAATCAGGATGTCAGCGTTGTCAATTTTACCCACTTCGTCACAAGTCCAAATGGTCGCATTGCGGAACAACACAGTCGACTGCTCAGCAATTCTGGCATCAGAGCCGAATGCACCAAAAGGAAACCGGACCTTCGAATAAGCTGCCTGTTCAGACTCACCGTCCGCGTTGTCCTTCTCTGACTTAGCATCGGCTGCCGCGACTGCGTCACTTTCGTCCTGTGTGACTTCCTCAGCAACATCGGGCAGTTCAGGAACATCGGGCAGGCGTCTCATGGCTGGGTTTTGAGCATCACCTTGAGGCAATCTCAGGGCACCCACGAAATCCGTTCCGTCACTATCGCTTTTCAGTGTGATTATCATCAGTTGCGATACACCTGATGGCAAACGTTCATCCAACTCACCTAAGTCGACATTAGCTGTTATGCGATCCCTCTGCTGAACCACGTTCTGTAGCTTGGTTGATACAACCTTTGCTTTGTCCTTCTTTCGTTTATTCTTCTGTTTGCGTTCCTTTGCAGCAACAGGGATCGCAAAAACTGACCCATTGATTTTCCCGTCAGCGGCTTCGATTTCCAGTCTGACTTTTACATTTCCACCGTCGGCATTGCGAACGGAAAGCTCCCAGTTACCTGCGATGGCGGGGTACTCGACCTTCTCGCCCGCACTCATCACAAATCTCTCTCCGGCAACCCAGCATTCAAGCACTTTCGTCTTGTCAGAGAACAGATTGCCATCAGTAATCACAAGATTGGCGATCATGCCAGATTCCACACGCCCAACCTGTTCTTGTATGCCCAACAATTCCGCTGGGACGACAGTCATCGCGGCCAAGGCCTCCTCTTCTTTCAAACCACGCGCAACAGCAACTCGAACCTGTTTCAAAAACTTACCCACATCATCCAGTCCATCACTGGTCAAACAGATTTTCACACCTGCTGCTGCAAGCCTGGCTGGATTCTCAGGGGCTAACTCCCAATGCATAAGCTCCTGAAGAGTCACGTCGCTCGCTGCATCAGCCGTTGCCACATCAGGCGTATCTGGGAATTCAACCGGCAACAGATATGGTCTTTTCGTTGCTACGATCTCATCGAGTTGTCGATACTCGCGCCCGGACCCACGAATGACTGCCTCTAATGAAAACTCACGAGCAAAGTTATCCGCTCGGATAGCCATACGATCGTTTGCCGCATCAATCAAAAACCCCTGTGAACCAATTGCGTCGCCTAGCACTTGCAATGCAACATTTTGTTCAGGACGATCGAGTTGCGGAGTCGCCTTGTACGCAGCCCATACCTGCTTGTACCAAGCCGCATCATGAAACGCCTGCCTAAGCAGAGCAACAGCACCCATGGGTGAATTCGGATACCTTGCTCGTGAACCACCCCGTGGTACGGTTAAATTCAAATGCTGCCATACATGATCCGAAAGCAAATTGCGTCCTTTTGATGCTTCGCCTGTCAGCATCACGCAACTGCTACCTTTCACGATTCCTCCCTTGGGAGCAACCAATCTAACCGCAATCCCTTGTGATCTGAGCTTCGATGCATCCGCTACGGTTTCGTCGATGGAATCAGAAACGTTGACTTCAGGAGTAACATTGGCATTCCAATATCCTGGCAACGATTGATTGACCGTGGCGTCACTTTCACTCCACGCGTCAATCAAGCCTGGATAAATTCGCTTACCTTCACAATCGATGACTTGATAACCCACGGGGATCACTTGCTGCTGGCCCACCGCAATGATTGAAGCACCCTCAACAAGGACAGTTGCGCCACCGAGAGTTCGACTTGGAGAGACCACCACTTCGGCATTCACGAAAGCGAAACCTGGGATTGGATTTTCACGCAGACCAACGATTGGTTTGGCCTCGGTATCCGATTGGGCCTGCAGGGCGGTAGGCAGTAGTGCTACGCACAGGATTGCCAAAAATTGCGTGTGCCGCATGGACATTCAACTTTTAAAATAGGAGCTATCAAAAACCTTCTTACAGCATAATTCAAGGTTTTGTTTTCTGCTGCTTCACCGCGTATTATTCCACGTGGTAAACCAAGGCTTTTTGCACCTCCGCTCCGCCCGTCTACAAATGATACCAAATTGCTTATTCTGCCAATCCAGCACGTACTTCTGCCGTTTTCCACACCCATTGACTTTGGGATTTAAAACGTCGGGATTGTGCAGTTCAACGCAAAACAGTCTTGACCTGCACTGATTGCCGTATTATTTGTGGAATAGGAGGCGCGGCGAGTGATGAACAACGCCGGCATGGAGGCTGAACTTAGGAGGCTGAACATGAAGCCCGAGAAGACCTCAGACAATTCGCCCAACCGCTCGACCATCGAACGGTTCTTTAGCGGTCTAAGCGAATATATCTTCCAGTCAAAACTGGGCGTCGCAGACGTGCAGTTAATCGACTACCTCAGCGACATGATGCTTCGATTCATCAGAATCGATTCGCTCAACCGCGTCCGCCGCTCAAACGGACGCCCCGCGACTGAGCTTTTTCAGATGTTGAGTGAAGCCGAAAAACGAATCGGTCTTGCCAAACGTGATGTTCACCGACACATCGGTGATGTCACTCTATTTTGGTCTGGGATGTATCCCGAACGTTTGAGACGGCTCAGACCCGAGCGATCGCCTGACGGATTTCTGGACTACTGCAAGCAAGGCAAGAGAGCCTATGCAATCGCCGCCGAGATTGAAGGAGGTGAGAATCGACCATCCAGCGATTTACTTCATCAACTCAGCAGCGAATTTGAAATGTGCGCTTACGGATTGCGTGAAGTACGTCGTGAATGGGAACGTGGGCCGTCTGATGGCGGGCCGCTTTTACTTTCGTAAGTCAATACGAGACCAGAAATTCCAAGGCCGCTGTCTCTTCTACGGCGGCCCCAAAATCCAAACCACAGTGGTCACGACAGTATCGATCGGTTTCATTCCAAGGGGAGTCATCGCACTCATCGCCGAGACAACCTCAATGGCAGTAGGATTCTCCTCAATCTGCCCCGGCCCACCAAAACACACCGTCATGCTCAAACGCAGCTTCAAAGTCTGCACCAGCCCAAGCTTATATCCTGAGGTGATGGCGCACAGGCTCACAAACGTTACGCTGCTGATCCTCAATTGATCAACCGAGCAAAAAAGGGAATACCACAAAATGTCAGTCAGTCAGGAACGTTTCGACTCGGTATGTGCAAAAGCCCGCGAGGCCATGCTACTGCACTCCACGGCTGACACGCTTGAATGGGATGAGCGGACTGGTATGCCGATCGCTGCTGGAGAGTATCGCGCTCAACAGATCTCCACGTTACGCGCCCTCGTACACGAACGGCGCACAGATTCTGCTTACGGAGATGATCTGCAGCAGTTGGTTCAAGAATGCAAAAATGAAGACCCACATAGTACCGTGGTCGCTACTGCACAGCATTTGTATCGGGACTGGCAACGGGACTGCAAATTATCAACTGAACTCGTTGAGCGCATCTCTCAGGCAACAGTGCGAGGACAACAAACATGGGATGCTGCTCGGCAAGCCGATGATTTTTCCATCTTTGAGGACACACTCGGACACGTCATCGATCTGAAGCGAGAAGCGGGACAACGACTCAGTGAAGGAACCGATCGGAGCGTCTATGAAGCTTTGTTGGACGAGTACGAACCAGATGCCAAAGTGGATGATATTCAACAAGTCTTTGATGACCTGCGAACACCACTGGTCCAGTTAATCGCAGCGATCAAGGACTCCCCTCAGCAACCGGACACGGGAATTCTTGAACGCACTTACTGCATTGATGATCAACGGGATTTCAGCCATTTTGTTGCGGAGCAGATAGGCTTCGACTTTGAACGAGGTCGATTGGATGAAACATCCCATCCATTTTGCACAACGCTTGGTCCACATGATTGCCGCATCCTGACTCGATACGATCCTCACTGGCTGCCAGCAGGTTTGTTCGGAACAATGCATGAGGCGGGCCACGGAATGTATGAACAAGGACTGCGATCCGACTGGTTTGGACTGCCGCCAGGATCTTATGTTTCACTCGGGATTCATGAGTCCCAGTCAAGATTATGGGAGAATCAGGTTGGTCGCAGTCGCCCGTTTTGGGAATGGCTTTATCCACAAACCAGCGAGGCATTCCAGTCACAACTTGATGGCGTCTCACTTGATACCTTTCACTTTGCCATCAATACAGTACGTCCCAGCTTGATTCGAGTTGAAGCCGATGAAGCAACTTACAACTTGCATATCATCATTCGTTTTGACCTCGAACAGCAATTGATCGATGGTTCCTTGAAGGTCAAGGATTTGCCAGAAGCATGGAACGCTCGCTACCAGAGTGACTTGGGCATTTGCCCTCCCTCAGATGCCGATGGGGTATTGCAGGATGTTCACTGGAGCGCCGGTTTGATCGGTTACTTCCCAACCTACACGCTCGGAAATGCTGCAGCAGCACAACTTTTTGATGCTGCCAGTGAACAGATCGGCGACCTCGACGAACTGTTTGCACAAGGTGAATTCCGTCTGCTGCTGGATTGGTTACGCGAACGAATACACTTTGATGGTCGCTGTTTCAGTGGCTCTGAACTGATTGAGCGAGCAACCGGATCACCCCTTAGCGCCACCCATCTGGTCAAATACCTGAAAGCAAAGCTGGAACCTCTCTACGGAATCAGTGAAAGTTAAGATGCGGGTGATCTGATTCAAGATCGACCTGATTTTTGTCGGTCGTTCCGTTACACTCTCGTATTCCTTCACTGCTTGTCAAAGGTCACCATGATTATATCGAATTGCCCAAGGTGCCAAGAAGGGTTTCGCGTTCCCCTAGGGACAATGCCAGACGACGCCTATGCAATGTGTCCGTGGTGTCACGAGACCTTTCCTCTCGTGGAAGTGCTTAATCACCTTCCACCCGCGTTACAAATCCTGACAGCCGATGGCGAACCCATTGCTATCATGGAACCAGTTGCCAGTTACTCTGCAGCGGGAATTCAGGCGTTAGCGGGTGCATCAACGGGGGCTACAGAAACTGGAATTGCAGACTACCCTCAGACCAATGACGTGTCAGGCAGCGACCAGCAGTGGGATCCTACAGCCCTGAACTTTGGTGCTGACAGTGGACAAACCGATGGCGGATGGAATCCTGGCGCCACGTCCCAAGCCGCACCAATGAGCGTATCTCCGCGCCCGAACCGCCGAAAGAAAGGCGGGTCGGGAATTCGATCAATGGTGCAGGTCGTTGTCGGTGGGTTGCTTTCCGTACCAATCGCCCTCGCCATTCTTTTGGCGGTTGGACGTGCCCCTGATCTGGGCTTCTGGCCATTTGATGGCCAAGCAAGGTCACCAAGGGAACTGCTGCCGTTTCTTGATGATGCGAATACTGACAATGAGACGGCATTCCCAAGCTTCGAAGGTCAGCAGCTTGACACAAGTGATTTCGACGAGGCAATGGAGGAAACTGAGGACCCCAGTCAATCTGCTCTTGACCAAATATTTGCTCCCGATGAATCACCGGAACTTGATGACCAAAGCAATCTAAACAACCCCGCACCAACAAATCCGAATCAAACTGCTTCTCTTGCAGGAACAGAAACCACACTCGATCCTTCGCAGCGTAAGGATCCACCTGAACTGCCAAATACGTTGGCGAACACAAGCACTGATTCACTACCGCTGAACGATCGCGAATCAGCAGATTCAAAAAACAATGACAATCATCCCGATTCAGCAACCACGGTCATCGCCGCAAGCCAGATAAGACCATCTGAACAATCGAGCGGTGACGGCGGGGAATCAAAATCGATCGACACAGTTCCTGCACAAGTCATGATCGAGATTACGGCGGCGATTCAAGCAATCGACAAACTTGATGCGGATGATCAAAACATTGATACAGACGACTTGGCCGAAGCCTACGAGAGAATCGCGGAGGCTTGCGAAACAGCGCATGAGCATCCTGCTGTACTTTCCTCACTGGCCAATGCGGTCAGCCAATCCAAGGCGTTAAAACAAATCCAGGAAGCAGCAGTAACTTGGCTGGACTACCCTGAACGAGCTACGCAGGGAATTGTCCTGATTGGCAAACCAGGTGCTACAGCCAAAAGCCAGATCCTCACCCTTGATTCCGGTCGTGTCCTGACTATCAGTGGTAAATTAAGCCTTCCACTTGCGGAGAAGGTGGTGGTTTTGGGGCAGATCACCGAGGATACGGGCGAGATTCAGATTAGCTTTACCGCACCTCTTCCTTAGGCCTCAGACTGGGCAGCGAAGACCTGATCGACAACGAATAACTGGGGCAAGCCATTACCCTGTCTTCACGATCGCCTTCGCGATCTGGTCGTCGGGACCACGTCCCCATTTTTGATGGCCCCTGCGGACGCATTGAAGAGATGGTCATTCTCTCAGTCGCAGAACAATTTCTATGCAATGTTGCTTGCCTTCTATACTTGCTGCAACTCCATTCGTCTCATTGGGCTCCACGATACGACGTAATCTTTGTCCATGAAAATCTACTACACCGATCATTTCGAACTGCCACTCCCGGATGGCCATCGATTTCCGATGGTCAAATACCGACAACTTCGGCAGCACGTTGTACGAAGCGATTGTCACCTGCAAGATTCGCTGATCGTACCACCTGCCGCTACTGACGAACAACTTCTGTCCTGCCACACTGAACGCTACGTGAATGCGGTTTGCAACGGAACACTCAACAGCAACGAGATACGTCGAATTGGGTTCCCATGGTCGCCACAGATGGTGGAACGTTCACGCCGCAGCACTGGAGCAACTTTGGCCGCGAGTCGAGCCGCAATGAGTGATGGCATTGCAGTGAACCTGGCAGGCGGCACCCACCACGCCATGCGTGATGCGGGGGAAGGCTACTGTGTCTTCAATGATGCCGCGGTTACGATTCGCACCCTGCAACGCGAGAAAGTGATTCAGCGAGCTTGTGTGATTGATCTCGATGTTCACCAAGGAAATGGTACTGCCGAAATACTGGGCGATGATCACACCACATTCACACTGTCACTTCATGGAGTCAAAAATTTCCCCCTACGAAAATCACCCAGTGACCTTGATATAGATCTCGATGACGGGACCACGGATGATCAATACATGACTGCACTCCGAAAAGCGCTCCATCAACTTGGTAACGAACAGCCATTTGATCTTGCTGTTTTTCTGGCTGGCGCTGATCCTTACGAACACGATCGCCTCGGCAGGCTGAACTTGTCGAAAAAAGGATTGGCAGCGCGAGATCGCACTGTCATGCAATGGTGTCGGGATCGCAATCTTCCGCTGGCAATTGCCATGGCAGGTGGATACGCACCAGATGTAAAAGATATCGTTTCAATTCATGGGATGACGGTCGAACTGGCTAGCCAGCACTCAAAACGCACAAAACGATAACACACGATCCCAACCAGATTGTGCTTCCACCAAGTCGCATTTTCGGCGGAACTCATTGCAAATCATGCAAATTGCGGGCTGAAGAATAGCTTCATCACACACGACCACTTATGCTGTTCGTGCAGATGAAATGAGTATGAGTGCATCGCAAGGCAATCATACGCATGCTTACGACTATCACAGTTTAAACCACAACAGACCCACTGACCGAGAGATAAACTTTGCGCCTTTCAATCCTGCTGCTCATCGCCGCCTCGCTTTGCATTGGATTCCACCAAAACGTAGTTGATGCAAAAGAAACCAAAATCGTCTTGGTGGCAGGAAAGCCCTCGCATCCACCACGAATGCACGAGTTCAATGCGGGCGTTCAATTGATGACTGAATGTCTTAAGGGAATACCGGACCTCGACGTTCAGTTCGTGCTGAATGGCTGGCCAAAAGATGAATCCGTTTTTGAGGGCGCCAGCGCGGTTGTCTTCTTCATGGACGGGGGGCGACGCCATGAGGTGGTTGGAGAGAACGGCAGGCGATTAAAAATTGTTGATAAGTGGTCAACCAAAGGTGTTGGACTAGGTTTCATGCATTTTGGTGTCGAAGTCGTCGCTGACCAGGCTGGAAAAGAATTCAAACGCTGGATTGGTGGACACTACGAGCACATGCACTCTTGCAATCCCATATGGGAACCAAACTTCATGGTCTTTCCGGAGCATCCAATCAGCCGCGGAGTGAAACCGTTTCAGGCCAAGGATGAATGGTATTTCAACATGCGTTTTGTTAGCGATATGTCTGGCGAAAAAGCGACAGAAATTGATGGACTCAAGTTTGTTCCCATCCTGACTGCTGTTCCGTCAGATGCAGTCCGTGATGGACCTTACGTCTACCCAAAAGGCCCCTATCCACACATTCAGGCATCCAAGGGACGAGCCGAAGCGATGATGTGGACCGTGGAACGACCTGACGGAGGTCGTGGATTCGGCTTCACGGGTGGACACTTCCACGACAATTGGGAAAACGACAACTATCGCCGAGTGGTTCTCAACGCGATCCTCTGGATAGCGAAGGTGAATGTTCCCGAAGGCGGTGTTGAGTCCGCAGTTTCAAAAGAACAGCTTAACGCCAATCTTGACCCAAAGAATCGCCGATAAGAATTTGCAGCGAACTTAGTGAGACTTCGACCGCTCTGAACAGTGCCAAAAAACCAGTGCCAAAAAAATGCTCTTCTGAGCAACTGCGGGAGGCATGAAAACGCGTCTCACTCACCTTTTTCTGGAACATTTTCAAGAATGTCCAGCAATATCTGGTCAGCTTCAATGCCTTCGGCTTGAGCTTCGAAATTCAAGAGTACTCGGTGTCGCATGGCTGGCAGGAATACTCGTCGCACATCTTCGAAGCTAACGTTGTAGCGACCTTCGAGCAGAGCTCGCACCTTGGACGCCAACGCGAGTGTCTGCGCTCCACGCGGGCTAGCACCCCAACGTACATAATTGTTGGTTGCTGCGACTGAGTGAGGGCCATCAGGGTGTGTCCCAAGGTTCAAACGAACCAAGTAATCTTGAACGTGCGGGGCAAGAATGACCTTGCGTACCATCTGCTGCCACTTTTGAATCTCTTCGCCCTCCATCACTTTCTCAAGATCAGCCTTATGTTCCTGCGTTGTCCGTTCGACAATCAAATTGAGATCTTCCCGGCTACTGTATCCGACCACCAATTTAAAAAGGAAACGGTCTAACTGTGCTTCGGGCAGCGGGTAAGTCCCCTCCTGCTCGATCGGGTTCTGCGTAGCAAGCACGAAGAACGGCTTATCCAATACAAAGCGTGTTCCTCCTGCGGTCACTGTTCCTTCCTGCATGGTTTCCAACATCGCAGACTGCGTTTTTGGTGTCGCGCGGTTGATCTCATCCGCTAGCAGGATCTGCGTAAACACAGGCCCACGTTGAAATTCAAATCCACGGCGACCGTTCTCATCCTCAACAATCATGTTGGTGCCAAGGATGTCAGCAGGCATCAAGTCGGGTGTGAATTGGATGCGGCTGTAATTCAAATCCATGACATCAGACAAGGTTCGGACGAGCATTGTTTTTCCGAGCCCAGGAACACCTTCCAACAGGCAATGCCCACCACAGAAAATCGCTGTCAGAACACCATGAACGATATCATCATGACCGACGATGACCCGCCCAATCATTTCACGAACTGCGTTGTAACGCTGCCCGAACTCTTCCGCTTCTGCCTGCATCGAATCTACTGTA
>JBPCVE010000190.1:0-4762 GCA_051010795.1 Rubripirellula sp. | reverse complement strand
ATTCCCAATGCCAAAATCCACTTGTTGTCTGAGAAGAGCAATGCACTTCGTACTTTCTCCAGTGATTCCGGTCACGCCAACGGAATTTTGGTTGATGCGTCGAACCGGATTCTGGTTTGCCAAATGGATGGGCGGGTGGTTCAGTACGATGCCAACACTGCCAAGTACAAAGTTCTAGCTGACAAGTACAAGGGGAAACGTTTTAACGCCCCGAATGATCTGATCGTCGACAAATTCGGTGGGATCTATTTCACTGACCCGCTGTTTCGAGCTCCCGAGCCGTTGCCGCAGGGCATTCAGGCTGTGTACTACATTAATCCCGATGGCAAGGTTTCCAGACTCACGGATGATATTGCTGCACCCAACGGTATCGGTTTGTCCCCCGGCGGCAAACGCTTGTATGTGATTCCGAGTCGGCAGGCAGAAATGCTTGTTTACGATGTCATTGGACCAGGCAAGATTGCCAACGGGCGTACGTTGTGTCGGCTCAAGCAACCGCAGGGCAAAGACAATACTGGAGGCGATGGAATGGCTGTTGATGTCGAGGGCAATCTCTACATCACCACCAACTTGGGCGTTGAGATTATTTCGCAATCAGGCAAGCATCTCGGCTTGGTGGCATTTCCCCAGCAACCCGCAAACGTGACCTTTGGGGGAGCTGATCGCAAAACAATGTATGTCACTGCGCGTACAGGACTGTATCGTGTTGCAATGCCGATCGCAGGCTTAAAACCCAATTGAAGTCAGCTCGACGTCGCATTGTGTGGTGATGACGACAGCTGCATGATGATCCCCTACTGGGATAGATCTCCATTCGGTGGCAGCCCACATTAGGCCGACCAATCATCAGGTGGATCGGGTTGCTGCCAAACACTCATGCCACCGTCCACCAGCAGCGTTTGTCCCTGAACATGTCCGGCTGCATCGGATAGTAGAAAGACAGCAGCGCCACCGCAAACATCGGCAGTCGGAACCTGACCGTTGGGTGTATGAAGTTTCATCCACGAATCGAGTTGCTGGTTCTCGTCGAGGACTTTGGTCAGTGGAGTGCGGACCAATCCCGGAGCCAGAGCGTTGACCCGGATTCCCATCGGGGCCAGTGTGACGCAAAGTGATCGGACCATGGCGGCGACCGCGCCTTTGCTGGTGTCGTAGGCGGTGTGGTCTGGTTCCGAAAGTACGCCGTTGATCGAACCGGTGAACAGAATGCGGCCTTGAGTACCTTGTTGGACCCACTGACGAGCAATCGCCTGAGTTAGAAAGTAGCCCGACGTCACATTCAAATGCATTGTCGTTTGGTAGGTTTCATAATCCATTTCAAAGTAGGGCTTGTCGATGTAGGTCCCTACATTGTTGATCAACAGGTCAACTTTCGGAGCAACTTCCTCTACGCTCTTTAGCAATCCAGGTAAGTAGCTATCGGGAGGTCCTGATAAGTCTGCAAGCAATAACTCCGATTTGACTCCTTGATTACGGCAAGCGGCCAGCGTTTGTTGCGCGGTTGCGTCATTTTGGAGTCCAACCAGCACCACATCCGATCCTGCACTGGCCAGTGCTGCAGCGATTGCAGCGCCCACACCCTGCGTTCCGCCGGTGATTAATGCGCAGTGTCCTGTGAGATCAAAAGGTTGTTTGCCGTTGTTTTGCATGGGATCGTTGTGATGGCGTTGCCCGAAAGGGGGTAACAACTTAGTGGTTGGGCTCGTAGAAATCAGGTGCGGATGGCGAAAGGCAGTTCAATGACATGTTGGACGATTCAAGAATTCAATCCACTGAATTTGTGATGAAGTCAAACAGAAATGGCGTTTGTGCCGCGAGCGTTGCAAGCTCACAGGACCAAGATACATGATCGATCATTCGAGGTGCATCACCAAGTTGCGTCGGAAATTCCAACACAATGAAAGTCCGTCACTCGCAGGACTCGGATTACAGCAGCAACGACACAGTGAAGGTTGTTCTTTTTCACCCTTCCAGAATTAAGCTCAGCGAGGGCCATGCTATGGGGTAATTACTGCCGAAAAGCCCGTGTGCCGAAAAAATGATTGGCAAACCGTGACTTCCCACCGGGGTGTTCGCTCGCTGTGCAGTGCGTTTGATCTGTATTTTTGTGTTTTGCCGCAGAATTTGAGATTTTCAGGAAATTTTTGGCGGGTGTCGTGGCTCAAAACTATCGGAGTTCGGCGGCAGCGACCCCGTATGTGCGAATTGGGGGGGCAGCCGCGGTGGGCTTGGTAAGCCTCAGGTGAGCGCGATTTTCAGGATTGTGCATGGGTACAAACGGCAGCTTCATGCGTTGCTTCTGGTGAGCGATGAGTTTGGCCATCAGCGCGGTGAGATCGACTATCATAAGATGGTGGATTTACTGTTTGTGCCACAGCATCCGCACTCCCCTTTTCGTAAGTCTGGCCGATTTGCCAGCTCTCTGGAGTATTGAATGAAGTTCTTGCGAGTGAAACTGCCCAACATATTTGGGTGTCTGTTGGTTGTTGGCTTCTGTGCGATGCTTTGTGTACCTGCCAACGCTCAGGGACGCAAAAGCAAGAAACCACCAGCGAAGCCCAAAATCAAGTTGCCAGAGAGCGTTCGTAAACGTACTCCCGTGGCCATGAAGGTGGTGCCCGTCAATCCAAGTAACCGTCGTGCCGTGCAACGTGGTGCCGGTGAGGTGGACAGTCTGGTTGAGTCGAAATTGCTGGACGAGGATCAAGAGCCGAATGAATTAGCCAGTGACGAGATTTTTCTTCGTCGAGTCTATCTCGACGTCGCTGGACGTATTCCCACGTTGAAGGAAGCAACGGACTTTCTGGGGTCCAGCTCGGAAACGCGGCGGGAAGAGTTGATCGACAAACTACTGAGCAGCCCTGATTATGTCAGCAATATGTACAATTTTTGGGCAGATGTTTTGCGACTTGTTGAGCGACCGCAGACGAACATCGTGGCTGATCCCTACTTAGGCTACGTGAAAGATTCGATTCGCATCAATAAGAAATACAATCAGTGGGTTTACGAAATGCTCACTGCTGATGGCAAGACGTGGGAGAATCCTGCTGTTGGATTCCAGTTGCGAGATGATGGCATGCCGTTGCCGTATGTCGACAACACCGTGCGGATTCTGTTGGGCACACAAATTGGGTGTGCTCAGTGCCATGATCATCCGTTTGATCAGTGGACGCAGTACCAGTTCTATGAACTTGCTGCCTACACCAATGGCATTCGTACTCGCATTCTGCGTGGTTCACCTGGGTTTACAAAACAGAACCCAGCAAACCTGTTGATCAATGAGGCAAGAACCAAGCACGATAAAGGCAGAGTGCCGGGTGAGTTTCAGAGAATCGCCCGAGCGAACACCTACAGTGTCAGTGAGGCCAAGAACGCTGTAATGCGTCTGCCTCATGACTATGCCTATGAGGATGCGAAACCGAAGGAGGTTGTGAAGCCTGCCGTGCTGTGGGGCGAAGTTCCGACCAAGGCTCGTAACGGATCACCTCGCGAACAGTTTGCTGCGTGGGTTACCAGTGATGATAATCCACAATTCAGTAAGACGGTCGCCAATCGCTTGTGGAAGCGATTCATGGGCGTGGGGTTGGTGGAACCCATTGATGATTTTCGCGACGAACACCCGTGTACGAATGAGCCGTTGCTCGAATTTCTCAGCAAGGAAATGGTGCGTAATAATTACGACTTGAAAGAGTTCATTCGAACGATTCTGTACAGTCGGACTTACCAGCGTGAGTCGACGGACTATGAACTCACGTCGGGAGAACCGTATTATTTTCAAGGACCTGTCCTGCGTCGAATGACAGCTGAGCAAGTTTGGGATTCGTTTCTGACTTTAGCAGTGCACAACCCTTGGCCATTCCAACGCCCGACCGCTGCAGAGATGGCTCCAGTACTAAACCTAAACTTTGGCACTGCCACCTACAGCAGTGTGAAAAGCAAGTCTGAGCAGTTTGCGAAAACCTATTTCATGAATCCCTACAAGCGATCGCTCAATCAACACGCTTATCAGGGCAACGTTCTTTGTCGTGCAAGTGAGTTGCCATCACCTGTGCCTGCTGACCATTTCTTGAGGCAGTTTGGGCAGGGAGATCGCGAAACAATCAATGGTGGGCAGCAGGATGCAACGGTTCCGCAGATTCTTGCGATGTTCAATGGACCCATCACGCATGTCATGCTCGAAGCTGGATCGGCTCTGGTCGATAACCTGGTTGCTGTTGATAACACGCGAGAACGGATGGAAGCGGTCTTCTTGAGTGTGTTGGCTCGAAAGCCAAATGCTACCGACCGACGCGCTGCAGCAAGTGAGTTTTCCAGAACCGAAAGCGATGGAAAAGCATTTGGCAATATTGTTTGGGGGCTACTGAATACCCGAGAATTTCTGTTCATTCAGTAGGACCCTCAAAAATGTGGTCCGTCTACGCTGCGGCGAATGACGGCCAGCATAAGAGAAGATTTCATGTAACGAATCGAAAATGACGATTCCGATTCCGACACAAATTACCTATCAGGTAGAACTCAAAGATAGTGGCGATAGCTGCCCTGGAGAAACAAATGCCCCAACCTGAATTTGCCCCCGAACAACGCCGTGATTTCATGAAGACCATCGCCAAGCATACGCTTGGAGTGTCCTTCGCTGGATCTGTTGCATCGCAAGGTCTGTTTGGTGAGGCACATGCCGCTCCAATCGTGGGCAAGGCCAAGCACATCATCTATCTGTTCATGGATGGTGCGATGACACATCTTGATACCTTTGATCCAAAGG
>JBPCVE010000189.1:0-3315 GCA_051010795.1 Rubripirellula sp. | reverse complement strand
CCGTTATGAAGCATTCTTTCCCAATGGTCGCCGCGAAGTGTTGCTGGACATACCCAAATACGACTTCAACTGGCAACTGCGTTACCTGCTTGAGACACCTTTAACTCTGCCACCCGGAACACGAATTTGCTGCACAGCATGGTACGACAATTCCTCTCGCAACCCGGCGAATCCGGATCCTCAGCAGCAGGTCCGTTGGGGCGACCAGACTACCGACGAAATGCTCATTGGGTTCTACAGCATCATTGAGACCCGATAACGCTTTGTGCTCCCGAGGTCTCAGCGGTCGTCGTCTTGGGTGCTTGCACTGGGAGCCGACGGGATGATGCCCCCATCACCAATGCATCTCCGCTACATTAGCATCCAGACCCCAGTTGCCCAGACCACGAGAGACCTGATGGACACGACTGACCAGACACTTTCTGAAGAATTATCGCTCTTGTTTCGCGAGGACGTGACTGTGAGTGATGTCACCAGCCACAAGATGGGCGACACTCAAATAGCGCTCGCCAACATGTCTTACTGGAAGTTGGATGAGAACCAAAGTCATTACAAACAAACCGTTTTGGTGCTCAGGGACTCGCATCTACAGGTACCTGATTTCATCCTGCAATCGCGTTCCACAGGTATCTTTTTCAACGTCTTGACCCAACTGCTGGGACCAAGCCCTATCGAATTTCGGAACTCGCCCAAATTCCAAACCAAATACGTACTCTCAGGTCCCACAGAAATCGCAATTCGTGCGTTATTTACCAAACCCGTACGTGATTTTTTTGAAGAAGCGACAGAATGGACCATTCGTGGCACTGAAAGTTGTCTCGTTCTATGCCACCAAAACAAAATTCAAACAGAACACGAACGAGAAAACTTTACCGAACAGGGACTACAGGTTCTGACATTGCTACAGGAAGCAGAGGAGCGTTTGGACCAGCAACCCGAGATTCGACGGCAAGCAACCCTTGAAGAACTGAATCAGTCAACCAATCAGTTGGGTGGCATCGCGGGACTGATCCTTGAAGCACAGTTGAAAAGACTCGCAATCAAGCGTTCAGATCTCGAAGAATACCTTCAATCAACGCCTCCCCGACAACCCCCAACTGCGTTGACCAGACAACTCTATAGCGATCAATTCAAGTTCCTTTTCGTAGGTTTAGGCTTTCTCATCTTTGGGATTGTCGTGGGCACCGTGCTACTACTAACGATGAAAGACAACAGCAGACTGGTAGCTATTACCGTTACCGCCACCGTTCCAACCATTGGTTTATCGCTGCTGCTTGCAAGTCTTCGCTTTCACCGAAAGACTTCCAGGACATTGCGTTCTGGACGGGTGGCTACAGGCTCCATCCAAAACATCAAAAGCACCACTTCCAACGTGAATGGGCAGCACAAATTCCACATATTCGTTCAATACGAACTGAATGGAACAACGCACGATACAAAATTCAACGCCTACGGCTTCGAAGTTGACTTCGCGAAGAATCTCCTCTCCCGGGGCGAACCGACACGATTCCTGATTGACCCCAAAGACCCCAACCATGTCATTTGCGTTGACACACTACGGGTCACCGAGGATCCTTGATCGCTATTCACCGCGTCAGACGACAAAGCTACAAGTTCAAACTAAATTCTGGTATCAGTCTGCAAGTTTCGCCATTTCGACGGCTGTCTGCTGCAGGCTCTTTGGCCAACTTTCGAAGGTGAACTTCCTTGCTGCCGGGATGTTTGGAACCGTGATATTATCAAGCAGTGATTCAGCAGGTTGAGCGTAGATGAACTGCACATCATTTTGGCCATAGGTGGCATTGAGGCTGCGTGCATAGATTTCCACTTCAGCTGCGTACTCGGCTGGATCGTAGCCAATGTTACTTTCCGATGGGACCCAAATCACACCTGCGACCGCCATCGGCGTCATGGGACTGACACACCAGTTGTAGGCGTAAGTCGGAATGGTATCACTTGCAACCTCACTACCCTTCCCTGCCTCGGGAAAAGCTGGCGCTGCAAGCGGGGCCGAAGCAAGAGCCTCTGGCTTTCCGTGATCGAGTTTTTCAAGCGAACTCACGAACTGTTTCACCTCCTTCACGTGATTTGCAACTGCAGTCTGTGCCACCTCGGTACTCGGATACTGCATGAACAATTCATCCAAGCGTTTTTTGAACAACGGATTCTTCACATCCTTCACCCCTGCGAAGGATGTCCAAGAAAGTGGTGATGCCATTTGGCTGGAACGCCCACCCCGTCCCGACGACATGGTGATGAAGCCTTGGGGTACACCTTTGCGATTGAGTGTTTTGGCAAAGTGATACGCGAACATCGTGACGCCCCGATCGCCTTCCCAATGATCCGTTCCCATCCATGAGGAACGATACTTACCGCCTCCGGTTTCAAACTTGCGTTTTCGGGGGGTCGTAAAAGTGCTCGCGCTGGTCTTGCGTCTGAATTCGCGAACCAAAGGCAGTTCCCTCGGTGGAGTCGCCCCCTGAGCACGTGAATTGAAGGCCATTTCTCCGTTGAGCAACGTTGATCCCGTCAGATACCAGACATCGCCCACAAGGATATTGTTCACTGTCTTGGTGTGACCGTGCGTCGAGACCACCGACAGTGAAACTGGAGTGCTAGATGCCTCACGTGCGGGAAACTCAACCGTCCACTGCTGTAAATCATTTGCCACGGCGGTTCGCGTCACCCCCCCTAAAGTTACCTTTACCTCGACGCCCTTGTTGGCGTGTCCCCAAACCGGAATGGGGCGATCACGTTGAATGACCGCGCCATCCCTGAAGTATTCAACAACTTGCAAAATCGGGTAGTCAGGATCGGTGTACTGGGCATAACGTGCTTTGAGTGCCGCAGCCTTTTCAAGATCGTCCTCTTCAAAAATCAGTTTGCCATCAACAACAGCGAATGGCGTCGCCGGCAACCCTGCTTTGTTATAAAGATTCGAATTCTCAGGCACAGCGTTATAAGCATATTGCACACCAATCGGCTCGGGGACACTCGCACAGGTTACAACCACGTTGTCACCCGAAATCACTGCTTGGGCCGCGTGCCAAACCTTGTCTTTGCCGCAAAGTCGAAAATGGTTCAACTGCCCCTGTGGGTCTGGTTTCGCAGGCTCAACATACTGACCTTCTTCGCGGTAATCCTTCGCCATGCCTTTGCTACCGATCATCAGACCCCCAAACAAACTTTCCTGTTCGAATGAAACAATGACTTTGTTTCCTTTCACTTTATATCCGGTGTAGATCGGGCCGGTATAAGCAATGTCGCGTCCATACTGCTTTGCGAGAGCCCAGCGTGCCATTCGCATTCCAGGAT
>JBPCVE010000188.1:0-4506 GCA_051010795.1 Rubripirellula sp. | reverse complement strand
GTGGTGGGTCGCAGCAGCGACGGACAGCAGGTGTTGCATGTCCCCAGCTACCGCATTGACCCCACCGAAGATTACACCGTTGCGGTCGGCTACGGCGACGCAGACGCCGACGCCTTGGCTGAGGGACGTTTTGATTACTGGGCTCTTGGGGGCACACACAACCGCAGCGAACTTGAAGGCGGGGCAGAAGCAGCAGCCGTCTACTGCGGAACACCCCAGGGCAGGTCCCTCTCAGAATCTGGAGCCCACGGTTATTCAACAGTCGACGTGGATGGTGACGGTACCACACGAGTGCATACCGTTGAGTCGGATATTTTCCGTTACTGCAATATTGAACTGGATGCATCAGAAATCGCAGCTGTTGGAGGCATCCGCAATCTCCTGGGCGAGCGGATTGCACGCTTGCAGCACGAGAACGGCGGCCGCCACCTGTTGATTGGCTGGGACATTTCAGTGGCCTCAGGAGAAACCCTTGCATCCGTGGGGGACACCGAGGAACTACTGCAGTGGGTACGCCGTGAATATGGGCACGGCAACCCATCTGCATGGACAACCACTTTGACCATTCGCCCACCGCGGCAATACCCAACATCATGGAACGATGAAGACACCATTCTCGGTGACTTCCTGCGTGCCTCTGATAAACATCGCAAACTGGATGGGCGTGACTTGAATCTCCTGCCAACCACCGAAGAACACTCGGGTCTCAACAGCACAACAACCACTTTGCTGGCAGAAGTCGCTGCCTCTGAGCGGATGGATGTGCTCGACCAGGCAACCCTGCTGGGTGTCGAATTGCTCCGTGGCGGAAAGCCGAACTTGGTGCAGAAATAATGAAAGTTAAAGACATTCAAATCGACGGATTCGGTGTTTGGACCGGACTCTCCGTAGACTCCCTTTCTGAGGGGATGACGCTGTTTTACGGCCCTAACGAGGCTGGCAAAACAACCCTGATGCAGTTCGTACGCGCGATGCTGTACGGATTCACACACGAGCGCCGTGAAAAATACCTGCCACCTGTACATGGTGGTACACCGGGTGGTGCTATTCGCGTGACTGGTCCCGGTGGGGGCTATGAGATCCGACGTCGGAGTCAACTCACCGACACCGGCTCCACAGGACAATTGTCCGTCACGGGACACGATGGTCTCAGCCAGGGACAACACCGGCTCAGCAGTTTATTGGGTCAAATCGATGAGTCAATTTTTACCAATGTGTTCGCGATCGGAATGCGGGAACTGCAGGAACTGAGTACTCTTGATGACACTGCTGCCGCGGATGAACTCTACAAGCTGTCCAGTGGCCTGGATCGCGTATCACTTGTTGATGTATTGCGATCGCTGCGGGATGGTCGCGGAGATTTGGTTGGAAGCGAAGCTGCCGCCAACGAAGCAGAAGCAGTCAAACTGCATAGTCTGATCAGCAAGCGGGAACAGCTTCGCGATGAAGTACAGCAACTGACTCGAGGTGGTCGCCGCTGGAGTGAATTGGCATCGCAGCGGCGATCGCAGGAGCAGGAAATCGACCAACTTGTTCAGCGCACCTCCGGGTGGGAGCGTGAAGCTCGTTGTGTTGAGATTGCCTCGGGCGTTTTTGAAAAATGGCAAGAGCGTGACCTGTTGTCTGAGTCCATGGAAGAGATGGAAGAGGACACTCTGTTTCCGGAAGAGGCTCCCTCACAACTGGTACAGATCGATGCGATGATGGAGGAGCGTCGTGCGCGTCTGGAGGACGTCAAAAGCAAGCGACGTGCCGTAAGAGAAAAAGCAGAACAACTTCCGGTTAGTCGACGGCTGCTTGATTTACGGAGCCGAATTGAGGCTGCCGCCGAGCAGGCAACATGGATCGAAGCACTCGAAGAGCAGCTGGAACGCCTTGACCAGCGAATCGACCGCGCCCAAAAACAGCTTGACTCCGATGCTGATCGGTTGGGCATGGATGATGAGGACCGCGAGACCCTGCTGTCGGGAGATCTTTCCCAACTACCAGACTTGTCCAAGCAGACAATGAGCGCGTTGGCAGGCCCCGCCAAGCAAGTCAAGGAGCAGACATTCCTGCTGAAGCAGGCTCGAACAGACGCAGCAAACTACAAGGAAAAGTCTGACAAACTTGCTGATTCACTGCAGGAAACGCTGGAGCGAGCAAACGCCACCAACCTGCAACAGGCAATCCGCCAGAACACAGAAGTGATCGCAACACTTCGCCATCGAATGCAACTCGGGGAACACCTCGAGAAGCTGAAGAGACACTACCGTGATCTTGAAAAGGAAACGGTTGACCTGACAACAGCCGAAGCTCTCCCAGTCGACCGTTTGGTTCTTCTCGGTGTGCCATTCATCGTGGGTGGCATGGGTTTAATCTACGGAATGGCCAACGTCTTCGGAATCACATGGCTCGTTTCGAGACCTGACCCCACGTGGGGCATGCTTTGCATCCTGTTCGGATTCATGAGTTTGCTGACGTATTATTTTGGCAGGGAAAATGGTCAACGGACAACCTCGCGTGACCGCGAAGACTGCGAGCGACAGATTGATACACTTCGCCGTCAAATCCGCGAAGTCGAAACCGAACGCAATGACATTGATTCGACCTTACCAACTACAAATGAATCGTTGGAATTGCGAGTCCGCGACACTCAAAACCTGATCACCGAACTCGAAGCAGCGTTACCGACCTACCACCACCATGAATCCGCTTTGCAGTCCTACAAAGCAGCTCAGGAGCGAGCGTCAACTGCTGTTGATGGGCTCCGAGACGCAAAGCGTTCGTGGTCTGCGACTCTTGACCAACTCGGGCTGAGCGACTCCATGTCGCCCTCAAGTGTCCGAAGCCTTAGCGATGGCTATGAAGCAATGCAAAACAGTCGTCGAAGACTCGATGAACTGCTGAGCGAAAAAGACCAACGTCGTCGCGAGCGTCAAGCAATCGCCAAACGAATTGAAGCACTTTACTGCGAAGTCACTTCCGACGATGGCTCCGAAAGTAGTGAACAAGACGAAAATGAAGACCATTTACCGCAACAGACTCAGCCTCAACTTTCGCACAGCACCCCCCTGGAAAAGCTGAACTACCTGCAAAGTGAATTATCGCGTCAGCATCACTGGATCAAACGCCGCCGCGAACTCAAAGAACAGGACGTTCAACTGAAACGGCAGCAAAGCGGGCACCACCGAACCATTGAGCGAGGCGAACAACAACGCCGAGCCCTGTGGGCCAAGTGTGGAGTCGCCACACCGGAACAGTTCTACCAAATGGTCGACCGAAAGGCGCAGTTGGTTGAAATGAACAGGCAGCACGATGATCTGGATAAGCAGATCAAATCGATGATTGGCAACCATGTTGAATACGAAGACGTTGAATCGGTGATGGAAGAAGCATCAGCCGCCGATCTTGATCGGCGATGGGAATCGCTGACAACCAACATGAATGAAACAGAAACGAGAGTGGCACAACTGCGAACCCAGCAAGGACAGATTTCGCAGGAGATGAAACAACTGGGTGAGGATTCGCGGCTCACCGTGGCACAATTGGAACTTGGTTGCATCGAACGCCGGATCGAATCTGCCGCCCGCCGCTGGCAAACCCTGTCAATGGCAAGCTGCCTGCTTGAAGATGTTTGCAGCACCTTTGAACGAGAACGCCAACCAGAAACACTACGCGAAGCATCTACCTTCCTTAATCAATTGACCGATGGAAAATACACCCGGGTCTGGACACCTCTGGGCACCAATCAGTTGAAAATTGGCGATGCCAACGACAAATCAATTCCGCTGGAAGTACTCAGTCGCGGAACGCGTGAGGCTGTATTCATCGCATTGAGATTATCGCTCGCAGCAGCCTACTCGCGCCGCGGAGTCATGTTGCCTTTGGTGTTGGACGATGTACTGGTCAATTTCGACCGGGACCGCGCCGTCTGCGCAGCAAGAACACTCCAAACTTTTGCCGAACTCGGACATCAAGTGATGATGTTCACCTGCCACCAACACATTGTCGATATTTTCCACGACATCGAGGTGCAGGTTCGCATGATGCCCGCACAGGGCACGCCAGGAAGAGCCAGCATTCTGGAACCTGAGCTAGAACCGGAACAGGAGCACGAATACGAGTATGAGGAAGAGGAAGATGAAGATGAAGTCGTTGCCGAAGAAGAGACCATCGAAGAACCAATAGCTGAAGAGCCGGTGCTCGAGGAAACACCCGAGGAAATCATCGAGGAAATACCCGAGGAAATCTTCGAGCAGGAGCCTGCTCCACTTCCTAAACCTGAACCTGCACCAAGCGTCATTTACATCGAGCAACCCAAACGACAAGCACGGAAAGTCGAGCCCATCGAAACAGACCATCCAGAACCGACCCCGGAACCCACCTTGGGCTGGGCCTGGTTTGAAGATGATTCCGATGCCAGTGAATCGGTGGAACGCTTAGGAGAAGTGGAGGATGCTTTAGCGTCCATCACAGGCGAAGACTGGAGAGAAAATGACCTACTACAAGCTCCGGATGATGTGC
>JBPCVE010000187.1:0-7553 GCA_051010795.1 Rubripirellula sp. | reverse complement strand
ACTATCCTGCATCCGAGCATGCACAAGCTGGCTCTCAGAAAGCGGTCGTTTTTCGACATTTCATGCCGTTTCATAGCCACGAAGTCATCACAATCGTGCCATAATCACCTGAGCACCGGACTTAGGCTGCTGTCGTGATCAAACCAAGTCTGCGTGAGTGCAACCGTTAGCCCGTCTGGTTGCGTTGCTGAGATTCCAATTCAATCAGTATTGGCAAATGGATTGACGATGAACACGACCCCCGAAAGCATTTTCAGCGAACACCTTCGAGAGACGCGACGTCAACTGCGAGCTTTATGGCTAAAGGTTTCGGGTGGTGGATTCGTGGTTGTTCTGCTCGGCTTTTGCTTGGCGTGGTTTTTCATTCAACCGGCTCCTCCTCGCAACATCCACATGGCAGTCGGGTCAACGGAGGGCGCGTACTTTCAATTTGCAAATGCCTATGCAGATGAATTGGCGAAGCGGGGGATCAATCTGCATCTGCATACGACCAATGGTTCCCTTTTAAACTACGAGCTATTGCAGCAGGATAACAACATTGATTTGGCGATTGTGCAGGGCGGCACTGCAGCAGCGAACAAACTTTCCGACCCCAACATAGAATCATTGGCAAGTCTCTATATGGAACCTGTCTGGGTCTTCTATCGGAGTGATGAACCGTACGTTGACTTGCGGTCGCTAAAAGGAAAAAGAATTGCAACTGGAAGCTTTGGCAGCGGGACCGCTGCCTTGACGACATTGGTTTTGCAAGAAAATGGCATCACCAGTCCGACGACAGAATTCCTGCCAATAGGTGGTCAAGAAGCGATTCGCCAGCTCAAAGAAGAATCGATAGATGCTGCTTTTTTTGTAACCTCACCCGGCGCAAAGACAGTCCAGTCTTTATCCGGGATCACGAACCTTCGCCTGCTGGATTTTGATCGGCAGCAAGCCTATGCGAGACGCCACCCATTCCTGTCAGCTGTAACACTCGAAGAAGGCGTGATCAACCTCGAAAAAAACTACCCAAAATCCAAGGTACACTTGATCGCTCCAGCAGCGAATCTAATAGCTAACAAACAACTGCACGACTCCTTCGTCCCGATGCTTCTTCGTGCGGCTGACACAGTTCACAAGCGCGAGCCAAGCCTCTTTCAACGTGAGAAACTTCCATCGGCTCAGTTCATTGAATTCCCTTTGAACGAATCAGCGGAACGCTATTTTGAGTCTGGCCCTCCTCTGCTTCAGAAATACCTGCCTTTCTGGGTTGCCTCGTTTTTAGACCGGGGAGCTATTCTGTTGCTACCTGCCCTAACGCTTCTTCTTCCGCTCTTCAAAGTTGCCCCGCCTCTTTATCGATGGCGTATTCGTTCACGTATCTACCGCTGGTACACACTGCTACGGCAAATGGAAACGGACCTGAAAATCGATGCGAACACTGAAAAATTACATGCTCACTGGAAAACCTTGCAAATCATGGAGACGGAACTCGATGACTTGCACAACGTGCCTCTGGCATACATGCAGGAGTTCTACAGTCTGCGATTGCACATTGAATTTGTGGAAAGGCGTCTGATTCGAAAAATGAGAGTGAATGAGAACGCAGGAGAAGTATCGGAAACGACCAGTTCAAGTCCCACGGGTACGCAATCGGAAAGCGACTCAGACTCGCGTGCGACCATCCTGTGCAAAACGGAAGAAACAATCGCGATCGATTCAACAGTCTCATTCGCACAAGGCGAAATCGAGTCGCCTGAAACGCCACCGGAGCGGAGCGATCCGCCATCAAAAGATCAAGCCTAGCGATTCCTCGCTACCGCTTGCCTAAGGCTGAACCGCACAGGATGCAGCTAGCAGGTGCGACCTACCGGCGCTGCTCACATCGCATCAACATTCAAGAAAACCGGACTGCGTCAAAACAGTTCAGGGATCGGCTTGCCCAGATCCGTGATTGGAACAGGTCGATCACCGTCATACAAATTCGCAGCGGGGTTGATTTGCAATGCGGCAAGTGCTGTGGCGAAGTAATCCGGCACGCTAACGGGCTTTTCAATCACTTGTTCACTGACTTCATCGGATTGGCCCCATGCTCCCGTATGCTTCAAGCCGCCTCCCGCAATCACGCTTGTAAAGCACTTCGAATGATGGCCTCTGCCTCCGCCTGAATCAAAACCACCGGGACGACCAAATTCAGAATTCACAAGGATAACCGTTTTGTCCAGCAAACCATGCTTATCAAGGTCTTCCATCAGGGTAGCAAGTGCTGCATCCAGATCTTGAATCAACAGATGCTGATTTAACTGGCCCCCGTTGTGTGTGTCCCACCCCGTTCCATTCTTGAAGTTGTCACTGTAGGAAACCTCAACAAAGCGAACCCCCGCCTGAAACAGACGGCGCGTCAATAAACAGCGCTGACCAAACTCACTCTTGTATTCATTTCTGAGAGAATCAGGTTCACGACTGAGATCAAACACATTCATGAATTCAGGGCCAGCTAATCGCAAACTCTCTGCGATCGCAGCATCGTATTGTGCAAACTTTGAATCGCCAGCAAAACGGTTTGATCCGGCGTTGCGAACGGTATCAAGCAAGCCTTCGCGTCGTGCGATGCGATTCCCAACAATCGATTTGGGTCTTGCGAGCCCGGCAGGACCCGAGTTGATATTCGTGGAATAAACATAGCCAGCCTTGGGCCCCAGAAACCCTGGACCGCGAGCAATATTAGGGTACCCAAGCAGCATGTAAGCCGGCACACCTTCTGCGACCGCCCCACGCTGATCAGCGACAATCGACCCCAGTGATGGATAAGTCACGGTGCCGCCAGTAGACCTACCCGTGTGCATCCGATTCGCCGCAGCAGCATGCTCATCAACGACATCATGATTCAGCGTTCGTATGGCCGTAACGTTCTCCATCATCCGAGCGGTTTTCGAAAGATGTTCACAGACCTGCACACCGGGCACAGCGGTATCAATGGCGGCATAATAGGACCCGGCTTTTTTCTGCTTCGCATCCCCACGTTTTTTTGGATCAAAGGTATCGATCTGCGACATACCACCACCGAGCCACAGCATCACGCAATGCTCAGCTTTCCCGAGCGGCAGCGAAGGTGCAGCATGAGCGACATTACCCATCATGACAGCGCCAGACGCAGCAACAGATGCCTGAATGAATTGTCGTCGTTTCATATCCAATGATCTCACGAGGAAGTGAATTCGTTCTGGCCGGAAACAACCTTGAGGTAATTCTTCGGTGAACGCTTCGGTAGTTGATTAGGGAACAATGATCATCTCAGGAGCATTCAGCAATGCCCATAGGGCATCCTCTGCACACTCTCGCCAAGTGACCCGCAAATAGCGAGTCGGCGGATCGCCTCGTCGTGCGACTTCTTCTTGCTTTTGCTTGATGGAGTTGGCAGCACTATCGAGATGATTCGACCATGAAACATATGGCATACGTTCCAACTTCACCGGCGGCGGCAAAAGCTCTTCGGGTACAACCCGCTCGGCAAAACCACTGCTCAACAAATTAACAAATCGCTGCTCTTCCGATGGCGTTGGCAAACGTGTCAGGAATCGGAGAAATAAGGTTTCAACCAATTCATGGACTGACTCAGCTTCAATGCAGAGCCTTGTTAATTCTGAATCGTCAGTCAGTTGAGTCAACCATGATCCCATCACTCCGTTTGCCAAAACTCCGGGTTGCAATGGGTTGGGTTCTTCAATTCGGTGTGACGTTGGTTCCTGACGCGAGTTCCTCCACCCGAACGCAAGCAGAGTATCGACGACAGCTTGCATCTTTGGCATTGCCAAGCTCGGACGATCACGCTCATTAGCCATCGTGGTGAATTCCCAAGCATGTTTTGGCTGACCAAAATTCATGAAGTAATCTGGTGCCAGACGTCCCTCAATATCCATGGTCAAATGCCCAAGATTCATTTCTCGTCCCGCAACATGCCACGCATTGTCAACAATCTGTTCCGCGGCCAAACGACGACGGTAGGGACCTTCAAAAAAACGATCCGACTCGACCAGATTCGCTGGCACATCTTGGGCCGCACGCTGATAGAGGTTTGAATTCATGATCTGACTGGTCAGCAAACGAAGATCGTATCCCCCACGGATGAACTCATCGGTCAAAAAACCCAACAATGCGGGATCCACGGGTTGATGCCCTTCCCAATCATCAACAGGCTCTACCAATCCCGCTCCCATCAAGCGTTTCCACAGGCGATTCACGATCACCTCCGCAAACCTACGCGAGAAAGTCACGTTGGCTGCAAAGCGAACACGTGAATCCTGATCACTGGAAATGATCTGACTCAAATCTTCATCACTGACTACCTCAAACGGCCACTCTGGATTCACCGTTGATCCGACATCTAAAGTCACATCGATCAAGGACTCACGCCCTCCCGCACTGACATGATCGAAAAAGGCTTCCGGCACACTACTCGTTGCTGGCACCTTGATCGGTTTGCGTTTCAGCATCGCAGCCAATTGGAATAACGTCTTCTGAGTTGTTTCATGATAAGGCGCGTCATGGCATCGCGCGCACTTCATATCAACGCCAAGAAACGCTGTCCCGATGATGTGGGCCTTGGCAGCCATCGGCACATCATTCAGCGTTGCGACACTGAAGCCGCCAGCACCACCACCCCAAGTGCTTCCCCGCATGGTTATCAATTCTGTAGCAAACCGATCCATGGGTTTATTGTCTCTCAGTGATTCCAGCACCCAATATCGGAATGGTCCGGTGTTGTTCAACATCGGTTTGAGTAGATTGGGATTCTCAGCAAGCACATCCTGCCAATACCCTACCCAGTTATCAGCCCAACGTTGGTCGGCCAAAAGCCGATCAATCATTTGAGAACGTTTGTCGTGGTCGCCATCCTGTACGAATCGACGAATCACGTTGACTGGTGGGGAAACCCCTACCAGATCGAGCCACGCTCTCCTCAGAAAAGTCAAATCATCAACAGTTGGCAGCACTTCTGCGATTTTAACAGGCGCGGAGTCAAGACGGCCGCCCTGAGTGATCCACTCTCTCAATATTTCAATTTGCTTCTCATTCAAACCCGCTCCCTTGGGAGGCATCCGGTCTCCAGAATCAGAAGTTACCAGTTCCATCAGATAACTGGCTTCTGGTTTTCCGGGGGCCACCGCGGCATCACCAGATTCCCCGCCGGCAAATACATTTTCCTGAGAGTGCAGATTTAATTCTCCGCGTTCCTTTTCACCATGGCAACGGTAACAGTGCTCAGCAAAGATGGGTCGCACGTTCCTGTTAAAAAAGGAATCAGGATCCCCGGCCTCTTGCTTTGCGATGACAATCCGCTGATTGACTAGTTGGTCAATGCTCTTGCCCGTTGATTCTCCCACAAGACGCTCTGCCGCGTACTGATGCCTGTCATTCCAATAGGCTTGCTGCTGGTCAGCCTGTCGACGGTGTTCAATATCCATCGAATCGAGTTGCTTCCCCAAACGATCAACGAATCCCAGCCAACCCTGATCATTAAGTGGACTACCACTTTGCTGACCGGGGGTAAGCAAATGAAACATGTCCATTCCATTGGAAATGGCCAAGCACGGCTCACCGAAATCAAGACGCAATCGCGGCCCACCGACCATGACATCCAGCACGATCGCGTGGCGTCCACCCGAGCTTGAAAATGAAACGATTTTTTCAACATCATCCATCGCCGAGGGTCGCATCCCCGATCGCACAACATCAGGGACTGGCTTCACTTGATTATGCGCACCACCGCCGCGTTTCTGCTTGGGCAATGAAACAACCTGTTTCCGATCGATGAACAATCTGGTCGCAGTACGACTCCTGAGCAAAAACTCGTACTCACCAGGTTCCAGTTCTATTTCCGTGACAGCTCGAACCATCACGGCTGTCCCCCAGTCTTCACGGATGCCCCAGTCGTTGTATTTAAGTGGCAATCGCAGAAATCCCAACTCTGCCTGCTGCCACGCAACAAGCGGCTCACCCGGATCATTTGGAAAAGATCCATCACTGCTCAATGGCCCATGCATGTTGACCTGCAAAACACCCGGATTGGGATCAGGCAGCACCAACGGGGGCGGCACGTATTTGAATCGACTTTTGAATATTTTCTCTGGGACCACACGGCGGTATAACGCGACCTCGTCCAGTGTCCCGTGGAAAGAATTACTGATGTTTCCTCCCATCGTCGATCCCAGCCAAACTTCATCGTCGTCAACCACGGGTGGTGCCGTTGTTGCCCCACCCATGTCCCACTGCCCCTCGACCTCGTTTCCGTCAATGTACGCTCGGATTGAGTCTGATTCCCCGAAGGTGTAGGAAAGAGCAACATGGTGCCAACCTGAACCCACCGCAAACCCATCTTTACTGGTCCAGCGATGCCAATCAGCAGGCCCATGATCACCCGCTCGACTGCGGAACAGGAAATTCACTCCTGCCTTGCCGCCAACCGATGTCAGTCGAAAAGCCCAATTCTGGTTATCGCCAGGAAACCCAGCGTTGGAAGTCCTGCCCTTGGTCAAGATCGCCGAGTAACCCTTCAGCTCAGTCGGATTGACCATGGCTTCCACCGAGAATGAATCACCATGATCAAAATCAAACCTCGACTCGATGCCCTCATCCGGAATCACAAGATGGGTACCGCCCTTCAACCCAATCCCCGTGTTGCCCACTGAAAAGCCAGGGTGCGTGGGGCTCCTTGGACCCGGCTTTAAACTTACCCCTTCCGCTACTGCGTCTGACTCTCTGAACGACCAGTGGGCGACAGGATTTGCTGCACTAATTTTACTTTGAAAATCAGAAGTTTCTTCTGCACACACCCGGGTGGTGATGACTACAACCAAACCAGTCAGCAGCGCTATCCGGAAAGCAAAAACACACGTGCGGCGGGTTTTCATCAGTTGGAACACCTGATTCCTTGTAGAGGCGGGAAGCGATCGTTACGTTCGCTTTGACAAGCTTAAGTATAACAGAACGAGGGATCTGACCAAATTTGACTCACGCATTCTGTACAATTTCCTCTGATATCAGACGCATTGACCGTACACGAAACATCCCTTGCCGTGCGGAGCGGGCATTTGCAGCCTGCAACAAGAGGAACCGTGCTTTCCAATCAGCAAGCATTCCGAGGAAATTGATGACAACCAGTCTGAAGCAACTGACCACCACTCTGATCATGGCAACCTGGCTTGGCTTATCCAGCCCAAGCATTCAATCGGTATCTGCTGAAAATCCGCATGGCTACCTTTCCGAGTATTCCGAGCCCTACTACCCAGGCACTACCTTTCCAAAATTGACGACTCCGCAATGGGTAGGAGAAACCGGGGTCGATGCAGTCGTCACGTTGGCTATCGATGACATGCGTGACCCAGCATTGTATGAAGCGTACCTGCGGCCGATTCTTGAACGGCTCAAGGCCAGACAGGGTCGTGCCCCCGTCAGCATCATGACCTGCACCGTGGATCCCGCTGACCCGCAACTGCAACGCTGGATCAAGGAAGGCTTGTCCATCGAGGTCCACACCGTGGATCATCCCTGCCCCTGTTTACAGGGTGATCAATTTG
>JBPCVE010000186.1:0-10569 GCA_051010795.1 Rubripirellula sp. | reverse complement strand
CAATTTCGGCCAAATCGACAGATTCTTTCGAAGCCGCAACTGCTTTATTGACGTAAATCAGTCGTTCTTTTGACTTCAAGAAAGTGTTGATTGCGGTCTCTGCCTCGGCATTCGCATCCAACACGGTCTGCTGATACCGAACTGCTAAATCCTGAAACTGTGCTCGCTGCAAATTGACGTTATTCGCCAAGCGGCCATAGTTCAGGATATCCCAGTTGAATCCAGGAGCAATCATGCCAGCGGTGCTACTGGAATTGAAAAGCTCCGAAAACTCGTTGGCGTTGAGAGATATCGAACCAGTCACAGAAAGGTGCGGTAACAGATCTGCAGCCGCGATTCCGATCGCTGCACTTTGTGCCGCCACCCGGCGTTCTGCTGCCCGGACATCAGGTCGACGTCGCAACAGATTCGCCGGGATTCCGATCACGAGATCAGCAGGTAGTTCAGGGATCGATGCATCGCCGAGTTCTTCACTGAGATCGCGTGGGGGAATTCCCAGCAGCACACAGAGACTGTTATTAGCCGCTCGCACCTGATTCTCAAACAAAGGAATTGATTGTTGCGTATTTGCAAGTACGGTTTCGGCCTGCGTGGAGTCGAGCTTACTTACAGCCCCCGCCTTGTAACGTGCCTGCGCGATCTTCAGTGATCCTTTCTGAATCTCGACGTTAGCGTTCGCATATCGCAGACGTTCCTGAGCAGTCCTTAAATCGATGTAGGAGGTTGCCGTTTCTCCAAGCAAGGACACCATCATCGCATCGTAATCCTCAACCGATGCATCGAGGCTTGCGTCTGCGGATTCAATGGCCCTGCGGAATTTACCCCAAGCATCCAATTCCCAGAAAGCATCAAAACCAACCTTGAAGAGGTCGGTGTTTCTGGGCAAGAATCCCGATGCGATGGTGTCACTGTACTGAGTGCGTTGATACGAACCAAAGGCCTCTTGTTGCTGAGGAAAAATACTTCCTGCTGTGATATCTCGCACGTATCTTGCCTGCATGACCCGAAGCCCAGCTGATTTGAGCGTCAGGTTTTGCTGCGAGACCTCTTCCATCAATCCGTTCAAAATCGGGTCATTGAAAGTGGTCCACCAATCAGCGTAATTCGGCAATTCATCCTTCAGCTGCTCGTCATAGCTATCGATCCAACTTCCTGCCACAGGAGCAGCGGGCTTGGCATAGTTTGGCCCCACTTTGAAACCGTTGTGGATATATTCTTTTACTCCACCGGTGTAAGCACACCCTGAGAACGCAGTGGCAGCACCTGCCAGACAGCAGGCCATCCCCTTGGAATGAATCCAACTACCGATTCCCGAAGCTGGGCGGGATGACTGCTTGTGTTTTGGCCGAGACCGCTTTCCAGGCATCTCATTTTCCTGTGTTTGATTCAGACTGCATCGAGACTTCCGTCAGGCCCGCCATATCAGCCCTGCCACTCATTCACGCGACAAGGCAGGGGTAGGGGACCGAGTGTGGACCAGCCGTTCTTTTCAAAAGAACCATTACGATAGCGCCGACCCGCACAGATGGAACAATCGCCACATCAGGGAGTCACGAATGAGGGAATTCCTCGCAACGGGTCGGTCCGCCCTCACGATCATGCGGGTGCATCCGATTGAGAGAACCCAAGCAGTCAGGTCGAGTTTACCGGTTAGGAAGAAATCCACCGGCAGGGCGAGCTGCATCGCCCGCACCGCGGATGCTTCTTGGACCGCGACCACCTTCGACACAGCACAGATCGCGATCTTTTTTTGGGGGGCGTTCGCTCAGCCCCACGCAGATACACAGCAAAACTCAAGACCAGTCATGACCGTCCTCCCAGCATGGCACTGGGCTACCGTGATTTGCCAGATTTGCATTGGGCTACGACTCGGCCTGCTGCTGATAGCCCCACGCTGCTGCAGGGTCTGGGCCAACCCAGTGACGGACATTCTGTGACGCCCTCCCTGCGCGAAGGCATTCTCTGCACCGGATGCGTTGCCGGTCTTTCAGCGTTTCAAACGCGTTAAGAGCCTTTCGAACACCGATCGATTGTCGAGATGGTCAACATCCCAATCTGCCCATCACGAGCCCGACTGCTATTACGATGATCCATCTGAATCACGCCCATCAACTGGGGCCACCATTGAACGACCAGCCAGCTATAGTGTTGGCAACCCGATCATAACATTATTAACATCGCAATCGCTGCCGCGTGAACGAAACCAAATTGAGACAGCCCCAGAAGCGAGGTTTTCATGAACTCTCAAACGACCCGTCGACATTTTCTGGCCGCATCCGCCAGCGCGATTACTTGCCACAGTGTTGCGCAAGCACAAGAGAAAGAAGAGAAGAGTTCGAGCCCGGGCAATCTTCGATTGGCAACTTTCCGTTTTGACATCACACCTCCGAAGGGGCATTCGCTCTGCGGCGGTTGGATTAAACCGGTCATTGACATCGACGATCCCTTGGAAGCCATCGGATACGTGCTGCTGGGTGCCGGCAAACCGATCGTCATCTGCGTGCTGGACTGGACCGGACTTTTGAACAGCGCGCACCTGCGTTGGCGTCAGACACTTGCAGAAGCTGCCGGCACCAACCCAGACCGTGTTGCTGTCCAATGTGTCCACCAGCACAACGCTCCCTTTGCCTGCCTGGAAGCACAAGCCATCGTAGGTGCACAAGGTGACCTGCCCGACATCATCGCCCCTGACTTCTTTGACCGCTGCCTGGTCACGGGGCACGAGCGAGTCAGGGAATCAATCAAACGCAGTTCACCGGTGACACACATCGCTCACGGCGAGGCCCCCGTGAAGCAGATCGCGGGGAATCGCCGTATCATTGGACTCAACGGTAAAGTGCTCTCCCAGCGCGGCAGTTCATCCACCAAGCCTGAACATCACCAGTACCCTGAAGGCTTGATCGACCCCATGCTGAAGACGGTAACCTTCTATCATGGAGACCGGGCCCTGGTCGCATCACACTACTACGCATGCCATCCAATGAGCTACTACGGCGATGGCAGGGTAAGTGCAGACTTCTGCGGATTAGCGAGACGCCAACGACAGACACAAAACCCTGAGTGCACACACCTGTACTTCAACGGATGCGGCGGGAATATCGGCGCTGGAAAGTACAACAATGGATCAAAGGAGGCGAGAACGACGCTCACGAACAGGCTTCTCGAAGGCATCCTCGCGTCCGAAGCAGCCATGACACGACAACCGATCAAATCCGTCAGTTGGAACACGCAAGAAATCCTGCCCCCATTGAATCCAGCATTTGATGAAGCTGCTCTGATGAAGGAAATCACAAACAAATCTAACCGCACTGTTGCGCGAAACAGACCGGCATACGCCGTTGCATTCATGCGCCGGGTTCAGCAACAGACCCCACTGGCACTCAGCTCACTACACATCAATGATGTCTCATTCCTGCACCTGCCTGCTGAGTGTTTCATCGAATACCAATTGCGTGCGCAAGCAACCGCCAGCGATCGATTTGTAGCGTGCGCTGCTTATGGGGATGGTGGGCCTTGGTATATTCCCACCCGCAATGCTTATCCTCAGGGTGGATATGCGGTAAGCGTCGCTTGGTGTGGCCCAGACATGGACGCAATGCTGTCGAGAGGAATCGAGTCGCTATTGAAGCAAGCATGACAGCATGCGGGCGAATTGACTTACCCGCTTCCCCCAACCTTGCAGCAAAGGCCAGCAGCGGCACAGTCAACAATCATCCAATCATGCAATCATCAACGTTGACTGACTGGCCTCGATAATACGACCGTCCTCCCCACCGCTGAATTGTGATCAGAAATTCACATGAAATCATTGCAGTATCACCGCCTAGGCTAACAACGTCATAGCCATTCGGTGGTAAGCAAAGGCCCCGCAAGCAAGACCGCATTGCCTACACGCCTAAGTCCCGCATCTTTCGTACGCTGCTCCCAGCGATTACGCTGTTAAGCGATCTCGCCGCTGCAGAGCCTGACGCGGATCCAACCTAACTTTTTTCTACTGCCACCAGAGAGCCAGTCGTGCAACGCATCTTCCCAGTGCTAATTGCTGCCTGTTTTTACATCAGTAATTTTACCTATTCGCATGCCGCGGAAAACACAAACCAGATCACCAACGCTTTGAAGAGAGCGGGTAGCAACCGAGCGCAAATTCAAACCGCACTGGACAATGCACCTGCCATTCAGAAAGCTGGCATGGAATTCCTGGTAGCCCACATGCCGGACAAAGACCTGCAGAGTCTATCTGCAGATTACTTACTGACGAACCTGAACCTCGCGTATCAGGCGTGGGATGAATCACCGTGGAAAAAGGATGTACCCGAGTCGCTATTTTTCAACAACGTCTTGCCGTATGCCAACATTAACGAGCAACGCGACTCATGGCGTACAGACTTCTACAATCAGTGCAAACCATTAATCGCAGGTGCCAAGACCCCCTCAGAAGCAGCGGTCTTGCTGAACCAAAAGCTGTTCAAAGAGTTGAACGTAAAATACTCGACCAAACGCAACCGCGCTGACCAAGGCCCATCGGAATCCATCCGCACAGGACTGGCCTCGTGCACAGGCCTATCCATTCTTTTGATCGATGCATGCCGCTCCGTCGGCATTCCAGCGCGTTTTGTGGGGACCCCTTTGTGGACCAACAAAAGCGGAAATCATTCGTGGGTTGAAATCTGGGACGATGGCTGGCATTTCACTGGGGCCTGTGAACCGACCGGTAATGAACTGGATAATGGTTGGTTCAAAGGCCGTGCTGCGACCGCGCAAACAGATCACCCGCTACACGCAATTTATGCCGTCAGTTACAAGAAAACCCCTGCGGCATTCCCAATGGTATGGGCACCCTCCAACAAAACGGTGTCCGCAGTCAATGTGACAGATCGTTATGCGAACAACAAACAACCGATCGCTGAAGGGCATGTCGAGGTGCAATTGCGCGTGGTCGATGCAAACGGAGACCGCATATCCGCTCCCATCACCTTGTCCAGCAGCACCGGTGATGTCGTGTTCAGCGGAAAAACAAAAGACGAACGCTTCGACGCCAATGACCATCTCGCGACAGCATTACCTGAGAACCAGAAATACAAAGTAGTCATCAACATTGGCAGTGGCGAAATCACTAAGAACATCGTTACTCGCAAACAGAATGCTCCGCACACATTCACCGTCCAGCCTGCCTCAGCCGACAACCAAGACCAGCAGGACTCAAGCCCCACCACCCAGGACGTTTGCGTCACAGCTCCCGCCACTCCAACCGCGTTGGCAGTATCACCTCTTCGACAACTGAAGCAGTACCTCGCTCAGTCACGGGAGAAACGTGACGCAATAGCCGATCAGGAGTTCAGTTCCCAACCGTTATCAAAAACGGAAGCCAAGCTGGCCAGCGAAATGCTGTGGAAAGATCACGTGGCAACCATTCGTGAGCAGCGCAAAGCAGAGATGGAATCTGGCAAGATTGTAGACGGCAAGCTAAGCATGCCGTTCGTGTATCGCACCTTTGGCAAGAAACCGAAAGATGGCCGCAGCCTCTACATTTCCATGCACGGTGGCGGCGGAGCACCCCCTCAAGTCAATGATCAGCAATGGGAAAACCAGAAACGACTGTACACCGTCCCTGAGGGCATCTATGCAGTCCCGCGAGCGCCAACCAACACATGGAACCTGTGGCACCAAGGCCACATCGATGGGATGTTTGCCCGCATGATTGAGAATCTGATCGTGTTTGAATACGTCAACCCGGACCGCGTCTACCTGATGGGATATTCAGCAGGTGGTGACGGAGTTTATCAATTGGCACCGCGAATGGCTGACAGATTTGCAGCTGCAGCCATGATGGCGGGGCACCCCAATGAAACGTCTCCCCTCGGGCTTCGAAATATAGCGTTCACACTGCACATGGGCGGTAAAGATGCAGCCTACAAACGAAACCAAATTGCCGAGCAATGGAAGCAGAAGCTTGCCGATCTGAGGAAACAGGATCCCGAGGGTTACGAACATCTTGTAAAAATCTATCCCGACAAAGGTCACTGGATGGACCGCCAAGATGCCTCAGCCATACCGTGGATGGCTAAGCACAAACGAAACCGTTATCCCAAACGTGTGGTCTGGAAGCAGGACGACGTCAAACACACACGCTTTTACTGGCTGGCGGCGGACGCGGAAGATATTAGCGGTCGTCCGCTGGTGAACGTCACGCGTGATGGGCAATCAATCAATGTTGAACAGTCAGATTTGAACCGCATGACCGTCCGACTGTGCGATGAAATGCTCGATCTCGATGAGCCTGTTGAGATTACCTGGACGGGTAAGAAACTTCCCAACCAATCGCCCACACGAACCATCGCTACTCTTGCAAAAACGTTGAATGAGCGCGGCGAAAAAGAAGGGATGTTCAGTGCCGAATTCGAGATTGTTGGCCCGACACAAAACTAAGAGACTGCACCGATGACATTCTGTATTCGATCGATCATGATACTGACGTGCGTTGCCTTGCCGTCGATGCTGCCTGCTGACGAGCCAAGCCTTTCAGAAATCCGACATCCCCAAGGCGTCGATTTCCCACCTGTCAAAGAATCCGAGGTTGCCCAGTATACGGCTTACCGAACATCAGGCCCCATTCAACTCGACGGTAAGTTGACCGAAGCGAGTTGGACAGATGCCAAAGCTTCGTCATCGTTTGTCGATCTGGTTTCTGGAAGACCAACGCTGCACGACACACGGGTCAAAATCCTGTGGGACGATCAGTTTCTGTACGTCGGCTACGAGATCGAAGAGCCCAACGTTCAAGCCAAGTTTCTGAAACGTGATGCCCCAATCTGGCAGGACAACGATATCGAATTGTTCATTGCCTTTGATCACACCTATTACGAACTCGAGGTCAATGCACACGGGACACTCTATGAAGGCCTGTTCATTTGGCAGAATGACTATGCCAAGTTCGGATTTGACAAATTGCCCCTTGTGAGCATCAGCGATCCGAACATTAAGCACCAGCCATTCAACGGAGTGGGATACACGAAGCATCCTCGCGGAAAACGCTGGGCGTTTCTTGCCTGGGATTTTCCCGGGCTTCAATCAGCAGTTCAGATCGACGGAACGTTGAATAAGGATGACGATACGGATCGAGGATGGACCGTTGAACTCGCCATTCCATGGAAAGGCATGAAGACACTTGCACATGGTGGTGAACGCGCTATACCACCACGTCAGGGAAACGTGTGGCGGATGGACTTTTCACGTTTCAACCAATATCGAGAAGCTAGCCCCGCTCGAGACTCAGGCGGCTGGGCTTTGAGTCACCATGGCATCTGGGATTCACATATCCCGGAAGTTTTTGCCAAGGTAACGTTCTCCGAGACAAAAGTCGGCGAGTGATTCCTTTGAGCAGGAAAACCCTGGCGACCTCAGGTTCGAGTGACCTGGATCGACGTGGCCGAGACGTAACGCTAAAAATCGATACCGACACCGCCGCTCATGTAGTTGCTCTCAAACGATCCGACCCGCAGATACTCGTAGCCCAATCTCGCTCGAAGCCGGTTCAAATAGAGCGAGTAGCCCGTCTTGAAACGCGTTAATCCTGCCTCTCCGATTCTGCCCATGTCGAGGTCGAAATCGAACATGTGTGGCTTGCCCAGATAGACGTTTCCTCCATAAGTGAAGTTGGCTCCACTAGCTGAGCCCAACGAGTCTGCTTGCCATGCGACTCCAACTCCAGCCCTGAACTCCGCTTGCTCCGACTGGGCAAATCGAAATACGGCGTTAAGATCGCCTAACCATGTTTGATCGTGCTCTCCGCCACCCATTTGTTCACGCAAGTAATCGAACGAAGCATCCACCCCTACTCGGGACCGGGTATCAAACAGGACACGGTTGCTGATCTTCTGCTGGCGATCAAAATTGTCGCCGTACTCTGACAGGAAACGGGCCCGCATGAACTTCCGGTTGCGTTTGCGATAACGCGTGATCACCATGTTTGCAGCTTCATCCGCGTAAGGGTAGTCACTGAAGTTTGCATAGTGCCCTTCGTCGTTGAGCAACCATTTCGGCGCGGAGAGGGGCATGATGATCACACCCCAAAGCACTGAACCGACAAGCCCTTTTCTTTTCTCAGGCTCGGGAGGGTCGGCCACTGTTTTGTGAAAGCCAACATACTCAATCTCCTCATCGTCATCGTCGTCATCGTCGTCATCTTCTCCGAACAGAAAGGAAGTGATTAAGCCCCCCAAAAAACTACTGTCCTCTCGCGAATCATCATCCCACAAATTGCGACGCGAATCCGCTTTTTTGCGGCTTCGCTTCTCTTGTTCGTTGTCGGGCTCAATCGAGGCCCGCATGCCGCCTAACGTATTCTGCGCGCAGACGCGACTGGCAGGCGAATTCCACGCCAAGCAGACACCCATTGATAGCAACGCAATGAAATAGCGGCTCATGATCCTCTCCTGATGAAGCGGTACCAAAAACGCGACCCACCATACAAGTTGATTGCAACCTCACAGAGAAAATGATTGCATTGAAAGAGGAGGGACCAACTCTCGACCCGCTGCATCCCATCGAATCCTGCCATATTTGAACCACAAGCCGCTCCGCTCAACCTGAACCGGAGCGAGTTACCAAAACGAAACCGACTCACGTACAATCTGTGGACTGCGGGCGAGCCATTCCCCCCAGAATCACGCGCGGATGCCCTATCGCAGCACTTGACGTACGATCCAACCAGTACGACGGCAATGTCATGAAAACACCCTACCTTTTCACTGTTCTGTTCATCGCGTCTGTGGTTCTGCCGGCATCGGGTCAGACGAAACCGACTTTTAGCCCTATCTTCAATGGCAAGGATTTGACGGACTGGGACGGCAAGCCGGACTGCTGGGAAGTTCGGGAGGGTGAAGTATGGTGCACAGGCAAGTCCGAGGAAAAGAACTGGCTCGTGTGGCGCAGGGAGCAGCCTGCCAATTTTGTGCTGCGTCTTGAATTTCGCTGGGACAAAGGAAACTCAGGAGTCCAAGTTCGCAGCGACGATCTTGGGAACTGGCAGATTTACGGATACCAGGTCGAGGTGGCGACTCAAGAAAAGATGGGGCTTTGGCATCATTCACTGCTCGATGGCAAGCATCCAAAAAAGAAACAGCGGCACTTGATGGCGACAGCCGGCCAACAGGTAACCCTTGCCCCCAATGGCGAAAAGACGGTCAAGCAAGTAACCGCTGCCAACCAAATTAAAGAGCACTTCCAAGACCATCAATGGAACACCATGGAAATCATTGCCCGTGGTGACACCCTGATACAAAAGATCAACGGCGTCGTGTTCTCTTCTGTTACCGATCGTGACAAAGAGATGAGCCGCAAGCACGGATTCATCGCTCTTCAAGATCATGGCAAAGGCTGTCTCGTTGCTTTTCGAAATCTGCAACTCAAGAAACTCCCCGACACGCCATCAACGAAGCCCACGGAATTCGTAGCGACGCATATCGTTGCCACCCAGACAGACTATTACACCACTGGCCCACAGCAGGCACGTGCCCCCGATGGCAAATTCAAGCAAGGAACCAAGGTCCAGTTCATCAAGGATTCCGGCAGCTACTGTGCAGTGGTCAGCGAAAGCGGGGTGCGAGCCTATCTCTCGACTGCATCCTTGAAACCAATTTCACCAGAACGGGAATGAGTTGCATCCCTCCTTACTTGCTTACTTGCAATATCCTTCACAACCCAAAACGGCATCTAACCAGTGAATCGATTCATTCCATCAAAACGGGATTTCCTTCGCGCGACGGGTGTCGTAGCGGCATCGACCATCCTGCCCCGCACAGCCATGTCGGCCCTCAAGGCATTAGACCAGCCCATCAAGCTTGGCCTGATCACCGATCTGCATCAGGACATCATGCACGATGGCCCGGCCAGGCTGCAAGTTTTCCTCGAGGCCATGGCTACTGAAAAACCCGATGCCTTGCTCCAGCTCGGTGACTTCGCCTATCCAACCAAAGACAACGAAGTCGTGACTCAAGCGTTCCAGCAAGCGCATCCACGAACGTTGCATGTGCTTGGCAATCACGAAATTGATGGAGGACATACTTTTGATCAGGTTGCCAAGCTGTGGGGTATGAAAGGGAGGTACTACACGGAGAACGTGAACGGGCTGAATCTGATCGTCCTTGATGGCAATGAAAAACCAGCAGATCACACCAGCGGCTATCCTTCGCACATGGGACAGGAACAGCTGGAATGGCTTGCCACCCAATTGAAAACGCTCAGCGGCCCAATCATTGTCTTCAGCCATCAGCCACTGGCAGGCCCTTCATCGATCGATAATGCGAAAGCCGTCCAGAAGCTACTCAACTCGGCCGCAGACAAAGTTCTCTTGGCCGTCAACGGACACACGCACATCGACGAGGTCGTACGCATTGACAACATCTCGTACCTGCACGTCAACTCTGCGTCCTACAAATGGGTTGGCGGATCCTACCGCAACCAAAGCTATCCAGCAGCGATCCACTCCAAATTCCGCTGGATTGAATACACGTGTCCCTACCGCGACAGTCTTTTTACAACGCTAACCATCGACCCAGACACTGGTCAGAT
>JBPCVE010000185.1:0-3770 GCA_051010795.1 Rubripirellula sp. | reverse complement strand
GCGAATATCTCGGCGCCGATTGACTTGGCTATTTGAATGGCGGCTAAACCAACACCACCCGCACCAGCGTGGATCAGAACCCGTTCACCGGCTTCCAGATCCGCAACTTTTCGGAGGCAATATTCAGCGGTCAGGAATGCGAGCGGAATGGCCGCCGCATCTTCATGGTCTAGAGTGTCAGGTTTGTGAATGGCACCATCCTCGCTGGTGATGCAATGAGAAGCGAACCCGTAAGGCACGACCGCCATGACCTCATCTCCGACAGACCATCGCGTTACACCTGGACCGACTGCTGAAATAACGCCGCTACATTCGAGCCCCAGTGGGACGATGTCGTCGGTGATGCCAGGGTAAAGACCCAGTGCCTTGAGCACATCGCTGAAGTTCAGGCCAGCAGCATGCACTTCAATTTCAATTTGTCCCGCTTCAGGCGATTTGCGAGTGAGTCTCTGGTAACGTAATCCATCAATCGTATCATCAGCTCCCAAACGCAATTGGTATGGCGAATCAGCAGGAACCGTCGCAGAAAACGTTTCTCTTGATAATGCATCCGGGGCGGGCACCAGACGCGGCACCCAGCACTGCCCGTTGCGTAGAGCCAATGCCGGTTCACTTCCCGTGCATTCCATGGCTGTCAAAAGTTCGACGGCTGACTGTTCGGCAGTAGCATCAAGTTGCAAATCAACTGTTCGCAGATTTTGCAGTCGCATTTCCTGAGCTGCAACTTGAGCTAATCCGTATACTCCTGAGGTCCGTGGATCAACCTTGTCGGAATCCAATACATTTCGACCACCTTGCGACAGCACCCAGATCTGAATGGAGTTGCCGAATTCAATCCACATCAGTTCCGCTAGCAAGCGAAATGTATCGCACAAATGCTGATTGGCGATGTGAAGGCTCGTTTGGTCGAGGGGGGCAGATTCGACAAGAGCATGAGAAATTACGATCTTGAAATGGCTGTTGGCTTGCTGGTGTTTGGAACACCATTGGTGAAGCCATTCACGGACTTTGGCTGGATCACGTGTGTCGACGCTGTGATTGGCTGATGGCTGTGTTGTCGAAACTGCATCCGTGTGTTTTGTGGACAATTCCAGGCGAGTGATGGTACCAACGGCTTTTTCGGTATCTGTTGTAGCTGCCGAATCGTGTGCCGCGGATTGGATGCAGCCCTCAAGCTCTTTGATGAACTTTGAGTCATGGCCAACCAGAAGCCAATGATCTGTCGTTTTGGGCTTGGATTTTGTCGTGTCTTGCGGATTTGCGTGTGTCGAAGCATTGTCCAGCGGTTGCCTGTCCAGCGGTTGCCTGTCCAGCGGTTGCCTGTCCAGCAGTTGCCTGTCCAGCAGTTGCCAATCGACATGATACAGCCAATCTTCAGGCGAGTTGGATAGCTCGCGCTGTGCGCTGCTGACTTTTTGAATCCGAACACCTTCTAGAGCAACCAGCACTTGCCCGTTCCTATCGAAAATAAAGATGTCAGCTTCAACCTGATCCGGACTACTGCCTTCATCTGGGCTAGTGCGTTTGGCAAGGTAGCGGACGTTGTCGGTGATTGGCGCATAACGGGTCAGTTTGCGAACCCCGACAGGAAGGTATAGGTCAGGGCAGTAGCTTCCGTCTTTTTCCAGCGGAACCACTCCGGTCATTGTCTGCAGGCAGCCATCTCCCACAGCAGGGTGCAAAATGTACTCATGCTGTTCGGCTAGCACTTTTTCAGTCAGTTCTGTCTCAGCAAAGGCACTGTCCTCGTTTCGATACAAGCGATCAATCACCTGATACTGTGGTCCATAGTTCAAGCCCCGGTCAGTCACCAGTTCATAAAACTCTGTTGAATCAAGCTCCCGAATTTTTGATGCGATGACATGGTCACCTGATTGCGGTGGATGAAGGTTGGTGTTTTGGTTGGCTGCGACCGATGCCACGGCGTTCAACTCCCAAGCTTCGCTTTCATCTGCGTCCGAGGGACGACTGTAGATTTCCAGTTTCTTGCGTGTTGTCGAATTTCCACTCAGCTGGGTAATGATTGTTTTCTGGCGTGTGTCGAGGAACAATGCTTTGGGGAGCTGCAAGCTTTCGACACTTATTTCGTCGGTTTCAAATACTTGGGTGGCGGCGGCCAAGGCAATGTCCATGAATGCAGCAGCAGGAACGACACAATCCGTGCGAACACGATGATCACCCAAGTGACTGGGAAGGTAGCTGTTGATGCGGTTTTCAAAAGACATCGTATCGGGGCCGCGTCGGCGTTGGCCGAGCATTGGCGTGATGTGACTCAGCCGTAATACGAAGTCAAGAAATTCTGTGGTCGCATGTTCTGGGCGAAACCAGTACGACGATTCGTTCAAGGGATAGCCTGGCAGCGGTACGCGTTTGGGATCGCAATCAAAAGCGGCCTCCCAACGCAGCTTGATGCCGGAAACATATGCTTTTGCCAGTGCACTCGAAATGAACTGATCGTCCATCTCGTTTTTCTTAAGTGAAGGAATTGCTACCAAAGCATGTGATGGGTGGCACCGTCGCGCCATCCCGATCAAGGTACCCGTGGGGCCGGTTTCGATCATTACATTGACTTGTTCTTCAATGAGGCGGTCGACGCCCTCGGAGAACTGCACGCTGTTTCTCACGTGATTTCGCCAGTAGGTCTCATCAAAGATGTCATCTGTTTCAACCTGGCCGGTGAGATTGGAGACGATTGGTATCTCAGGAGCTTGGTGCGCAATTCCGCTTGCGAACTGCGTGAACTCATCCAGCATCGGCTCCATCAGTGGTGAATGAAACGCGTGTGACACATCGAGCAGTTGAGATTGAATGCCATTCTCTTTGGCATTTTCCACGATTCGGCTGACCATTTTTTCCGTGCCGGACACGGTTGTGTTCTCACTGCCGTTGAAGGCGGCCACCGAGACCTGATTGGCGTACTGTTCTAGAAAAGGTGCAATGCCTTTTCCATCAGCAAACAGGACAGCCATTGCACCGCCAGTTGGCAACGCTTGCATCAATTCCGATCTGCGGCAAATCAGCTGAAGCCCACTTTCGAGGTTGAATACGTTTGCAATGGTCGCTGCTGCAATTTCTCCTACACTGTGTCCGAGTAAAAAGTCGAACTGGACTCCACGGTTTATCCACCATTTTGCAATTGCATATTCGATGGAGAACAACGCTGGTTGTGTCCATTTGGTGTCTGAAAGGCTTCCATACGCTGCTTCGCCGCGGATCACCTTGAGGAGCGATTGTCCTCTCAGGTCCTGAATGATCGTTTCGCATTTGTTGATCTGCTTACGGAAGAAGCTACTGCATTGATACAGGTCCATTCCCATGTTCTGATACTGACTGCCCTGTCCGGTGAACATTCCAGCCACAATGGGATTTCCGCCTTGAATGGTTTGGCCGGTCTGAATCAGCGGGCTGCGTTTTCCCGTCGATAGTTTTTCCAGATGCTTCTGTAACTCGGTGTTGTCATTGGCAACGATGGCTGCGCGTGTATCGAATTGTTGGCGTCCCGTTCCAAGCGTATGAATGACATCTTCGATTTTTTTGTCACCGAGTTTGGCAACGGTTGACTTGAGGTTGGATGCTATTTCTTGCAGTGAGCTTTTTGACTTGGCTGACACAGGCACGACGTAAGGCATGCGGTCCAAAGACGCTTCGTCCGGGGCTACTTCTGAATTCGCAGCGGGAGAGGAAGGCATGGCCTGAGCCGTGGAACCTGAAACTGCGGGGATTTTGGGATTCCCGGATGACTCAAGTCCCTCTGTCGACGATTGCAAGAC
>JBPCVE010000184.1:0-25591 GCA_051010795.1 Rubripirellula sp. | reverse complement strand
GGGTCGAGTGAGTGGATCCAACCGTCACGGCAAAGGATGATTAGCTCATGGCAAGATCGACGAGTAAAATCCCTTTGCGGACTTTTCCGTAGGCAGAAAACTCAACCACTCCACTTGTTTGCGCATCACAAAACCGGCAAGAAAAAGTGATCAGGAGCAAAACCGCTGCTATCTGGCGAAAGGCGGAGTGGTTTGGCGGCATGGAAATGTATCTAGGAAAATGGACTTTGGTTCTACGGATACCCCTAGGCTAGGTTAAAATTCAGGGGCTCCGGGGAAGATCCCGGCTTACACTTCGATCCCTCGCTTTCTGGGTATTCTTCCATGCGAGTTGTTTGGTTCATGAGGACCGTAACGGCCATCCACACGCGACTTCAGCATTGTGTTTTGAGAATGGACTTCAAGCTAGCCCCGCTAGCAGTGGTCCTGTTCATTCAATTAACTGTTCCGCAGGCGTTGGTTACGCAGAGTCTCGCGCAGGACGCATCGCAGCAAGGCTCGCAGAAGAGTGATCCGGGCCGTAGCGAGGCAGACGCAGAGGAAGCAGACGCAGAGGAAGCAGATGCTGAATCCGAAGCTGCCCGCCGCGCGTTCAGGGCGGATGTGCTTGAATGGGTTGATGAGCTCGATTCACCAACCTTACGAGTGCGCAAGGATGCGGAGCGATCTTTAATCGCTTCAGGTCCCGCCGCGTTGGAATACTTGCCCTCAGAGGATGCTGTGATTTCGATTGAAAAGGCGGAACGGCTTGGGCGAGTTCGCAAGGCTTTGAAGGCTGAGCGTGCAAAGGCTGATGTGGATACAAAGTCGACTCGAATCAAACTCGATAAGGTAACGAACCTTGGTGATGCGTTGGCTGAGATCAGCCTTGCGAGCGGAATTCAGTTCGAACACGATGCCGACCCATCCATGCCTGTGAATCCCGTTGCCGCACCTCTCGCTTTTTGGCATGCGGTCGACATCGTGTTGGATCAGGCGAATCTTGATGTCAACTTTTATGGTGGTGACAGCGAAACTTTAAGATTGGATCCGCGGTCTGACAAACGACCTTCACGCGTTGATTCAGCTGCGTACGTCGGTGTTTATCGGCTCGAGCCAACTTCGGTGGCATCCCGTCGTAATCTGCGGCAGGCTGAGCTCAACAGCCTGAATGTTGCTGTTGAGGTCAGTTGGGAGCCCCGCTTGACTCCCATTGGTCTGACTGTTCCCGTTGGACAGATCTCCGGAAAGTTGGACGACGGCGCTGTTTTGAAGCCACAGGCATCAAGCCGGGATATCCCCATCGCAACCAATACAGCGTTAGCTTTCAGCGAAGTTTACTTTCCGCTGCAACTGCCTGCCGGAAGGCCCTCAAAAATCACTTCTTTGTCAGGGGTCATCAATGCACTGTTACCAGGTGAGAAAAAGTCATTTGAAATTCCATTGAATAAAGTGAACGGTAAACAGAAAATTGATGCGATGACGGTGCAATTGGAGTCGGTTCGTGTTGATGGTTCACTCACTGAAATCCGTGTTGCCGTTGAGCTTGATAATGCTGGACGCGCACTGGAAAGTCATTATTCCTGGATCCTTGAGAACAAAGCTTACGTCCGGCTGAAAGATGGGACGAAAGCAGAAGTGTTTGGTTTTGAACGCTATCGAGCCACCGAAACGGGTGTTGGTATGGCTTACCGTTTCGATCTTGGCGATGATGCAGATGAGTCGACATTTGTGTATCGGTCAGCCACCTCGATCGTTCCTAATGAAGTGTCATTCGTGATACAGGATATTCCACTGCCGTGAATAATTTTGTTGTGTTCCTATCGCTCGGTTGCATTTTGATGTTTTCTGCCGTGCCTTGTTTCGCCGCGGGGGATGACCTGGAGCCTGGGGATCCTATTGCGGCCATTGATGGCGAACCGGTGTTTTTTGGTGAATTGAATCTGGTGCTCACGGAACGTCTGCAAGCCAAAGATTTGCAGCGTGTTGGAGCAGAGGTCCGGCGGGCGACTGCGGCTCTGATCGTTCGGCGGCACTTGGCGATGAAGTCACTTGAGGCAAAGGGGGGCGCTACTCTGGAAGCGATGCTGAAACGTCAGATTGAAACGCTCGCATCAGACCTGAGACGTCGCGGCAGCAGCCTTCAGAAGCAGGCATCCGATCGGATGGCTGATGAAAATTCACTTGTAACGGACCTGCGTTGGAGACTGGCGTGGGGACAATACCTCAAAAGCCGTTTGAATGACGCGAATCTGAAGAAGTTCTTCAATCTTCATCGTGATCAGTATGCAGGTGGTCGCTGGGAGGTTTCTCAGATATTTGTCAAAGCTGATAAAAGTGATGCGGCTTCGTGGCGTACAACTCTCGCAAACGTTAAGGAATTGGCAGATCAGATTCGCGTCAGCGAAACCCCGGACCAGGCGTTTTACGATGCCGCGGTCGAGCATAGTGAGTCTGCATCAGCATCTGATGGTGGGAAAGTGGGCTGGGTTCAAAAGAATGGTGATTTGCCAGGTAGCTTGATGACGGCCATTCGAAAAATGAAGACCGGCGACGTCAGTGCTGCGATTCAGAGTCCGCTGGGGATCCACCTGGTGTTGCTGCATCAGGTTGAGGCAGGCAATCTGCAATTTGAAGACTTGACCGATCAATCCCAGTTGCGGCGTGACGCGGCCAATGCTTTGTTTGATGCACTACTGCGGGAAAGATCAGAGGCGCAAGTCAGTTGGTTGGTGCGTGACCTGAAGCCTCCCGCAAACGTCAAGATGATTCCGGAATGAGGAGGAAACGCCTGTCAGTGGACTGGGGATCGTTGAGCTGATGGGATCGTTGAGCTGATGGGATCGTTGAGCTGATGGAACATGACGTCGGAATGTAATGCGTAGGTGTGTACGAAATGGTCAGGGATTTTTTCCGCAAACGTTGGACGCCACTTATCCATGAGGGAGAACGGACTAGTGTTCTTCTTGCCACTGTTTGGCTGTTCTTTCTTCTGCTGGGATACTTTGTCATACGTCCAGTTCGTGAGACGCTTGGCAGTTTGGTTGATTCTGAGGATCTGAAACAGCTGTTTTACGCATCCTTCTTGACCATGTTGGCGGCTGTGCCTGCTTACGGTGTTCTTGTGAATTCACTGTCACGTCGGTGGCTGGTCCGTGTGGTTTATCAAGCCTTCGCACTTTGCCTCGTGGGTTTTTGGATTTTTCTTCGGAGTGATTCAGAGGTTGTTCAAGCATGGGCAGCTTGGGTCTTGTTTGTCTGGATAAGTTTTTTCGGCGTTTTTGCCACCACAGTGTTTTGGAGCGTTCTTGCTGACCTGTTTTCCAGTCGTCAGGCAAAACGCCTGTTCGGATTCATTGCAGCTGGCGGAACGGCAGGAGCCTTTGTTGGATCTTTACTCACTAGCCAGTTGGCTCAGCTGCTGACGAAGGATCAGTTCATGCTGTTGCCGATTGTTGTCATTGAATTGGGTCTGCTCTGTGCTTGGATGCTCGAGAAGCAAGTTGCAGTGCTGGCCCAGGCGGATCGTAAGTCGGGTGTGGTCGAAGTGGAAGCAACTGTTCCGCCTGCCCGGAGCGGTTGGTGGAATGCCGTGACCCACATTTTGCGGTCCCGTTACCTCCAGTTCATCTGCATCTTCATTTTTTTCGTGCAGTTTTGTGGCACACAGATGTACTTTCAACAGGCAGCGATCGTGAAAGCAGCTCTACCTGAGGAATCTGATCGGACGCAGCTGTTTGCAAATATTGATCTCGCGACTCAGGTACTAACGCTGGTGGCTCAGTTGTTTCTTTCGAGTTTCATCCTTCGGTTTGGTGGAGTTGCTGTTGCCCTTATGGTGCTGCCTGTGATCTATCTCGGTAGCTTCTCAACGCTCGCATACAATTCGAGTTTGCAGGTAATGGTCATAGCCGTCGTGATTGGCCGCGCAGCAGGTTACGGGATCACTGTGCCAGCTCGTGAAGTGCTTTTTACCGTGGTGAAGCGAGAAGATAAGTACAAGTCCAAAGGGTTTATCGATACGGTGGTACTGCGTGGCAGTGATGCTGCTTCGGCTTCCACTTTCACCGGTCTTGAAGGACTGGGCTTGAGAGCCCTTAACCTTTGCTTGATTCCGGTCGTGGTGATTTGGATTTTTGTGTCGTGGCGGTTGGGCCGTTTTCAGGAGGCGTTGGCAGGCACTCAGGAACCTGAGACAGAAGAATAGCGATGATGGCGGACAGGGGCTGGTGTTGGCAGTCTGCATTTTCCAGCGGCAACCAGACGCGATCAAGTGGATGGGCAGCGTAGAATGGCTGACGACGGATTTCAGACGACGTGCTGAAATGTCAAAATAAATTTCAGCTGACGTCGTTTGTGCAGGATTCCAAGTTTCTGGGTGACACTGGCCTAGAATTCGCTTGCAAGCAAGTCAAGCATGGCATTGGGGTGGCGATAGTTCACCATCCGGACATCGAGCCCGCTGTCCTTGTGCAGTCGCATGGCGCGTCCTATTGCATCGATGATCCACTCTGACTGATTGCCAAAAGCTCCTCCACCAATCATCGTTAAGAACACAATGTTGGAACCGTTGCTAGCCTTGTTGAGGACAGCAGCAGTCAATGTTGCTTCATAGGTTGCTTCAAGTATGAGTCGGGCAAAAGGTTCCCATGCTGATGCTGGTTCTGGAGAGTAAGAGACGGGGACAGCAGAGCAATAAACCTGAGACACGAGCCTTGCTGGCTGCGACTTCATGTTGGCGGGCGGGCTGGAGTTTTTTGCTGAATTTCCGAGGGTAACTTCTGTGTTCCACATGATTCCAACACGTAACTTGGAACGAAGTGAATCGATTGATTTGGCATCGAGTTTCGCTAGCTGTTCAGTAATGATGCTTAAGCCATCTTGGGAGGCGAAGGCGTATCCATTTTGCATTTGCCAAAGTTGTTGTGATTCATTGCCGAGTGATTTTCCAATGTCAGCCAGGCAGTCGACCTGGCAGTCTGCACTTTGTCCTGTTTGGTTCTTCACTGGAACCAGATAGTTGCGAAAGACCGTTCCCGCACCTGCCGCGATCGCACAGGCGGGACCTTGTGTGTAGTCGTGCTCATAGATTCCAACACCATTCTCAGGGACCACGTCTGGGGCAGCCATTTCAAGCAGGTTGAATTGTGATGCGACCTGGAACATTGCCCTCCGATTTTCTGGTGCCGCGTGGAAATTTTGAACATTGCCGACGACTTGAGTCAACGTCGTGCGTTCAGTTGATTCGCTTGCGATTTCAGCAGCACTGATTCTCAGTTCATTAAGTGTCGGAATCTCGAATGTCCCACACTCAAATGACTTGTTGTTGATGAGGGAGGTTAATCGCGTTCCCTCTAACGATAGATTTTTTCTGACCTGTGCCGGTGACTGCTCGGTGAATCCAAATAGATCTTCGAACCACATGTTTGTCCCTTCTGTGAATGAGAATCAGGTCTCACGAAAATAGGTTGGGTGACAAAGGCTGTCAGGTGTTGGCAAAGCTAAAATTGCAATGAACTCTTCAGAGTTGGGTCATCACCTTCGATGTACATGAGTGCCAGTAGCAGAAGGCCGGGGCCATCAGCAGAATCACATCGGTTCTCACCAGGGTGACTGCGAAACATTCCCATTTTGGGAACATACAGTTTTTCCATTGCCTCGTTCGCAATATCACGAGCGAGCATTCGATACTTGGGGTTCTTCATGACTTCGCTTGCGCGGACGAGAAAATGAATTGCTCTGCCGTAGTCGTCGGCATAGCCACCTTGCATTTTTTCTGCTGGAAGTTGCTGTTTGATAATGTTGACCCATCGAACTGTTGCTTGATGACTGGTTGGGTCTCCTGTCGCTTCGTGCAGCGATAAGCATGCTTCAGCCATTCTGAGGGGCGATTGGTGTGCTGGTTGATCCGCGTACGCAAAAATGCTGATTTGCGGCTGACTGGAGGCGGGTGGATCTTCAGGGCGATCCCCGGTTGCCAGTTCCTCGACAGGAAGTCCCGTCTTGCAATCAAGTTGCTGGTAGTAACTCTGTTGTTGGGCATCGAATCCAACGGAAAGCCATGTACGCAGTGCCTGCTCTGCAATTGTCTGAAATTCGGTTTCGCCAGTTGTTTTTGCTGCCCGGAATAAAACGTTTGCCCACACCCCAATTGTAATCGACGAGGTGTTGTTGATCTCGTTGGGAAGTTTGCATTCGGTGGGCACCAGACCAGTTCTTGGGTCGCGGCTGGCAATTCGCAACTGTGCTAAAGAGAGGGCCTGCTGGATCAGGAGTGTTTGCTGGGGAGTGTCTCGTTGCGCAAGCCAACACAGTGAGGCAATCACGGCCGCCTCACTTTCGATGTTCAGTTTGGGAGTTCCCATCCTTTCACTTTTCACGTGGGGCACTGACCCGTCTGCGGAGCTTTTACCTGTTCGAGAGTGGATGAATGCTTGTATCTGTTGTCTGGCAAGTTGCTTGTCTGCAGTCCATGTCGTTTCCCATGCCGGGGTATATGGGCTGCGGGCAGCAAGAGTTGCTGTGTTGTCGACCAACTGTTCAAGCTTGACGTCATAATAAAAGCGGGGGTCAAGGCATGAAGTTTGTTTCGAAGTGGAACATGCCGTCAAGAAACTGGTGATATAGGCCGAGGCCGCGTCACTGTAGCATTTGCAACCAGTGCGTTTGGATAGCTCGAATGCGGCCATGATCGTTGGCTGATCCCAATAGAGGTTAGCGCCTGGTGCAGACAGGAGGCTTCCCTTCCAACGTGGTGAGCTTGGTATCAGAGGGGCTGGCAGACCGTTGGTGCGTAGATCAATGGTGGACAGCCACATGGGAGTGGTTTGCGGGCCAAGCTGGTCCTGCGAGTGTTCCGTGACATAGTCCATGTGTGCCTCGACAGCATCCATGAATGCCGCTGACGCACCATCCTGTGCAATCGGAATGGGGATCGGAGGTTCCGCAGGTGGCAGATCTTGAGCGTGTGACCAAGCCCCGCAACAAATCATCAAGCAGACGATTTGTGATCTGAAGGCCACTTGAAACCACCCTCTTGCACAGCATGGCGTATCAGACCTGAAACCTGATACGGACCTAAGCTGGAGACGTGGCTGGCGTGGGTAGGCATGGAACATTCCCTCACTGTAGCGTTTGCGCACCTTGGCGTCTAAGCACCCCAGCATTTCTATGCCCAGGGAGAACGTCGAAGCAAACAGTGAAGCAGTGAAACAAGTCTCCCATCATTTTGGTTGGGTTTTACGCCATTGCTTCAAGCAGATGCCTTTAGTGAGCTGAGCTGAGTTAAAAGTGGATCGCAAAGTATGCGTTGGTGAGTTTCACGCTCGAAACACGACAAAGATTTTGGTTTGTTGGAGAAAATGATCTTGCATGACTTCGATGGAAAGTGCGATAGCCACTGACAACCGTAGATGTACCACCCGGACAATGCTGATTGGAACGGGTCGGGCTTGAGTGCCATAAGGAGAATGAATTCATGAAAACGACGGTAAGATTTGGTGCGATTGCAATCGCTTCACTCTCTCTCGTGATGTTTACCAGTTTAGGCAATGTACGTGCTGATGCGCCGGAAGAGTCTTCGGGATTCGGTCAGGCAGCCAGCGCGATGAATCCATTGAATTGGAAAATGCCACAACTCAAAATGCCCAACTTCAAAAGTTTGTTGCCCAGTAAAGCGGAACAGACTGAGATCAACGAGAAAAAAGATGGCTTGTTTGATCAGGTAGGGAAAACTGCTTCGAATAGTTGGTCAAAAACCAAGACTGCTTTGAGTCCCAAGAATCTTAATCCTGCGAGATTCTTTACCGCCTCTTCAAAGTCAGCGGTGAAAACAACTCCAGTGAAAGAGAAGAAGCCTGGATTCTGGAGTAAGCTACTCAGTCCATGGCCAGAAGAAGAGCCGGAGCAGACGACCGTAACCGACTTCCTTCGCCAGCCTCGTGTAGGACGCTAGATGTGTCCAATCCTGAAGCAACTGGTTGCGACGGTATGCGATGCATGTTTGCCAGGATTGTTGAAGTCACCGGCTCGGCAGAACGATCACTTCATACGTCTGCGGGGCACTCTCTGCAGAGTCACTTTGTAGAGAGTTTTGGTCGCTTCAGGCGAGCCATTTATCCGCGAGTTTTGATCTGACGGAAAAGCCTGCATCAGATCGTCGCTACGCAGTGGGAGTCCATTTCTTCCGGTATTCCCGCCGTATTTGGCTTTGAAGTTCTGGGTGTCCTTTGATTTGCATCGCCTCAGCGTCCCACTCTAAACGTGTGCTGGGGTTGCGCTGTGCAATCACGCCCAACAAGATCGTTTCGGTCATCGGACCTGCGAGCCCAAAGTTTGATTCGCTCTGCGCAATCTTCCCTTCGACTGCGTCGAACCATTCCTTGTAGTTGTCCTGGTCTCTAGCGCGCGGCAGGGTGGTTTCTGGCCACTCAAAGCCGTCGATCTTGCTGGATGTTTTAAGAACCCAATTGTTTCGGCTCCGGTTGAAGAAGAGCTTTCCCTGTTCACCGACGATAACACTGCCGTATTTTGAGAAATCCATGCCTTCGAGGATTTCTTCACTGGGATGGTTGTATTCGTTCCCGTTTTTTTCCAGTTGCCAATTTTCTCGATCGAATTTTGCGTCGACATAGCCGTCGTACCAGAAAAACTGGAAACCATCTTTGGCTGCATGCTGACTCGGTCCAAAGTCCCAAGTGATGATTGAGTTGATGGGGGGAGAGTACTCTGTCGCTCCATTTTGCTTCGCTGTAACGGCTTGCGGCGCCAACGCTGGGCCATCATCGGGTTGCATAGACCAGTACCCCAGATCCATGATGTGGCACGCCATGTCACCAAGAGCGCCAGTACCGTAATTCCACCATCCACGCCAGGCAAACGGTGCGATCCGCGGGTTGTAGTCGACCCAGGGAGCGGGGCCGACCCATTGTTCCCAGTCGATGCCAAGAGGGACTGGCTCTGGTGACGGTGGGCTGGCAAAACCTTGCGGCCAAATCGGACGGTTCGTCCAGGCGTGAATTTCTTTGACCTTGCCAATGACACCTGACCGGATCAATTCCACGCAACGCCTCATGTGATCATTGGCGTGTGCTTGATTCCCCATCTGCGTCTTGACGCCCGTATGCTTTGCTAACTGATTTAACTGTCTTGCTTCCCATGTGCCGTGCGTTAATGGTTTTTGACAGTAGACATGCTTGCCAGCCTGCATGGCCAAAGCCGAGGCGTGAAAGTGGTGGTGGTCGGGTGTTGACACAGTGACAGCATCGACTTGATCACCCATCTCCGAGAACATCTCGCGATAGTCCGTGAAGAACTTTGCGTCGGGAAATTGTTGTCTCGTTTGACCCATCTTGCGAAGGCGACCCTCGAGTTTTGCGAGCTTGGTGGAGTCAATCACGTCGACCAGACCAATGACCTGAAATCCAGCTTTGCTGGCACCGTTGATGTCAGCGGTACCTTTTCCTCCGGCTCCAATTCCGACCACCGTTGGCTTTCCCAGTTTGTTATCTGATAACGCAGGGAAAAAGTGGAATCCAGCAAGCGCACCCATCGCGGCACTGGCTGTTTTGTTGAATCGTCGACGAGAGAGGGAGCTTTGGGGATGCTTGTCGTTCATGAGCAGGTTTCGGCACAAGGGAATTCGGACAAGGGAAGGTGTTGGCTAGGACGCGGGCCAATCGCACGCGCCGGCAGGACCTGAATTGTAATCATTTCATGCTCCAGTGGTTGCTGTGATTGGTGCAGAACTTCGCTGGAAACAACAGGCGAAGTGAGTCTTGAGGCAGGGCACACGGATTGCAATGGGCCGTTGTGGCCTAGTTAATCTGGGTGGCGAGAACATGGGGTTCGATTTTTTTTTGTGAAAATTGCAATTTGGCTGTCCGTTTTTATCTTCGAAATGTACTCAACCTATTCGGTGCGACCTACAAACCACAACGCTCGTGTGCGTTTGTGTTTTGATGTTCTGTGCGAGTTTTTCATTGCTAATGATGGACTGCAGGTGCTCAGAAAAGTGGACATTCAGATCAAGATGCGGGTGTTCACGAGGGCATGTATCAAAGCGTTCCTGTTGGTGCTGCTTGAAGGTGATAAGCATGACGCTGGTCGCCAACGCTGCCGGTGTAATCTCACTTCCCGAGGCAACCGTAATGTTTGTGGTTGTTTGGTTGTGGGCGGGAACTACTGTGTGAACGGAATTGTCCTTTCATGTACTTCTCATACCCGCGTGACGAATCGTGACTTCAGGCAAATCCGAGGCTGGCAAGCTTACCTCCACTGATCACTCACTTGCATCACGAGTGAAAGATGGAGATCAGGATGCTGCGCATGTTCTTTACAAGCGCTATGTTCAAAGGGTATTTGGACTCGTGGATTCGAAACTGGGGGCCAAGTTGCGTGTTTCGACTGATGCTGAAGACATCGTCCAGTCTGTTTTTCGAAGCATGTTCCGTGGCGTCCAGGCAGGTAATTACGAGGTGGAGCCGGGATCAAGCCTGTGGAATCTGCTTGCGGTCATCTCCTTGAGCAAACTGAGCAGAAGAGCACTGCATCAAAATGCTCAACGTCGCGATAGTGAGCGGTTAGTTTCTTTGCAGACGGTGGCCGATGGTGAAGCGATGGATGTTTCGACCGATGAATTCTTAAATATCTGCGTTCGCGAAACCATGCAGAAATTAAGGCCCTCTGACCGTGAGATTTTACTGTTGCGTATTCAGGGGTTCACCTTAGCTGAGATCAGTCAGCGGATGTCATTGAGTGATCGCACCATTGCCCGTCGTCTTCGAACCAGTAGGAAGCACCTTGCCAGCCTGCTGCTGGACGATGATTTAAAAACTTGATTTGTAATTCCGGCCAGTCAATTTCGCCTATTGCTTTTCGTGGATAGCGGGTGATTCGCGATTTCCCAACCGTGTTTGCGATCAGATTCCAAGTGCATTGGGGGAATGGCACGCTGAACCCTGCTTTTGCCCCAATGTTTCGATAGGCGTCATTGGCCCTCTTCGCCGGCAAGTTTGGTGGATTTCATGAGCTTTTCCCACTGTAAAATCAATTTATTGGGCCTTCAGACCGGCACGCGAGACGCTTGTTTGGCTGCGAAGTAATTTTTTTTGCGACTGATCTCAGATTGTGGCAGGCTGTTTGACGATGGATTATCTTAACACGCTCATGGCCGACGAATTCGGTCTTTCTTCACTTCCACAAGACGAACACAAGAGCTCAGTTATGTCTGCAAGAGTTGCCGCCCTGTTCTCAGGGGCATTGGTTATGGTTTGCCTCGTTGCCTTGCCCACGCGTGCTGCTGATGATGATTCAGCCGCAAAGTACAGTACCAAGGATGTCATGAAGAAGGCCTTCAAAGGTCCTCTGCTTAAGAAGGTCGCTGGAGGAGGTGCCTCGGACGCAGAGAAGAAACAGCTACATGAAATGTTGGTTGCACTTAGCAAGAACAAGCCGAAGAAAGGCGATGCTGAGAGTTGGAAGAAACTGACGGGTGCTTTGGTAAAGGCCAGCGAAGCCGCTGTGAAAGGCGATGCAAAGGCGGGCGGTATGTTGAAAAAAGCTGCTAACTGCAAAGCTTGTCACAATAGCCACAAGTAATAGCAGACTTCGCATCCAACTCTCCAAGTCATGCTTGATGGTAAGCATTCGTGGTAGAAAGAGTTGTTGAGGAATTTTACAACACCTGCTGCAAAGCAGGTGTTTGTTATTTAGGTGGCATGCAACTGCGCTGGGTTGAAAGTGCTTTTTATGCTTGACGTCGATTCCTTCGAACATGTTTTGGTTACGAAGTCAGGATGCGCTTCCTGGTGCGGCACGCTCTTGTGCTCCATGCCGTGACGATGCCTGATCATGGTCTGCTGACGATTGCTTATCTTGACGATTCGGAATGAATTGTCATCACTGCCTCAGGATACTGGTAACGCAAGATGCGAACACCGTTGGAGCGAATTCGACTAGGCGGATTTGTCCTCGCTGCAGTGTTCATCCTTGCTATCCTTGGTTACCGCTTCGTCGGTGATTACGACTGGATCGCCGCGGTATGGATGGTCGTGATTACGATCTCCACTGTGGGCTACGGAGAAACGTCCCAGTTGCCTCCACGCATCCAAGCGTTGACGGTTCTGGTGATTGTGCTGGGGATCTCCGCATCTGTTTACACCTTCGGGGGCTTGTTTCAGTTGGGTGTCGAAGGGGAATTGGAAAATGTGTTGGGAAAGCGTCGAATGAAAAAAGAAATTATGCGACTGCGTGACCATGCCATTCTTTGTGGATTTGGCCGCATGGGAAAGAAACTCGCCGAAGAATTGCAGGCACAAGGGGTGGAAATCGTTGTTGTCGATCAGGATTCAGATGCGATTGATGAAGCCATCCATGCGGGCTTTTGCTGCGTCTCCGGTGATGCGACGGCGGAAGAAACTCTTTCCGAAGCTGGCTTGACTCGTGCAAGTACCTTGGTGAGTACCTTTCCCAATGACGCGGAGTGTGTCTTTATTACTCTGACAGCAAGAGATTTGAACAAAAAGATACGGATCATTGCTCGGGCAGAACGCGAAAGCACGGAGAAAAAATTGTTGCAAGCTGGAGCGGACACAATTGTCATGCCGACCGTTGTAGGGGCACGGCAGATGGGGCGTATGATCACGAGGCCATCGACTGCACATCTGATTAAGTTGGTGGATGAAGGTGGTAACCAGGACTTTGATATTGATGAAGTACTGGTTCATGAAAATAGTCGATTGGTCGGCTTGAGCGTTCAGCAGACAGAAGCACATCGGCGACACGGTTTGTTGGTTGTTGCCGTTCGATCAGCATCAGGAGAATTGCGATTCAATCCTGACTCAGGAGAAAAGTTCACTGTCGGTGAGATTGTGATTGTGATGGGGCGACGTGATGATATTGCGAGATTCAGAGATGAATATTAAAGCTTCTGTGTTGAGCAGGAAAACAGCAGGTGGCAAGTGCGCCGAGGTAAAACGCAGAAGGATGTGTTTTGCTGCTTTGTTGAAACAGGCAGAGTGTTTCTGACTTATCCATGGATTTCAGATGAGTGATCAAGAGAAAGATCGGGAGAACAGAAGCGAGGCAGCATGTGATCGAGGTGCCGAGGGGACTCGTGTCTGTCCGGTATGTCGTGGGCAGACATTGATCGAAATACGCGGCAAGCTGCAATGCGAGCGATGTCACACCATTTGTGAGACTTGTTGCGAAGGTGGGCGTGGCTAGATCCTGGTGGTTCAGGTGAGTCTAGCATCCTGCGTTTGGGAACTTTCATCCGCGAAGGATGCGGGACGCTTGAACACGCCTCTCCGAGATCACCGCCAGCGAGATTGAATCAGTCTTGCAGATAGTCGACCAGAGCCATCTTCGGAAGAGGAAGACGCAGGATCGGGGCAAACTCAGAGGTGTCGGTGTCCACTTTTTCAAATGCTTCCTGTAACGCTTCAGGAGTACTCTCGGTCAGCTGGCTATATCCTTTAATGAACATCCCGTATTCATCCCATCCATCATCACTGCATGAAGGAAGTAGCGAGGCCAGTGCAACACACGCGGGGCCTTGCTTCTCTGGACCTGCTTCAAGCAGTTCGTCCAGCTTCGTGTGTTGTGCGATCAGGGCAACAAACTCTTCGGGTAGATTCCATTGTTGGGCGAGCATGGCGGAAGCGTCAGCGTGATCCCAGCCAAAAATTTCTTTCTCCAAACCACTCAGACGACGACCTTCTTCCGCACGTCGTTCGACCAGAACCTTGTATTGCTCGGGGAGTTCTTTGAGCAGTAGCGGAATCGCCATGTCTTGCAGCAATGCACCCGCGAACAGGTCTTCAGCGTTGTTCAGTTTTAACGTGCGTCCCAATTCGCGTGCAAACAGAGCTCGACGAAGGGAGTCCTGCCATAAAGCTTTCAGATCGAAAGGACCAAACTTGGGATTGGGCATAACGCTGAAGACAGCGTTTCACAACGCGAAGTTGGTAACTGCTCGGGTGCCCACCAGCGTCAGCCCCTGTTGAACGCTCATGATCTCTCGGCTGAACCCGAAATACGAGCTGTTGACGAATTTCAGTACCTGGCCCATCAATCCCGGATCGGCTTCGTGAAATCTGCTGGCCCAGATTCCGGATTTTGCGACAGCTGTAGCAGAGTAATGGCGCTGTGGGGCAGTGCAGGAAGCACTTCAGCGTGGAATACGTCTTCGAGTTGGGTGGTGATCGTCGTCATGTTTTGCATTGCAGAGGGTGTCGTGTCATCAAGGCGATTTTGAACCGCGAGAGGGCCGCGTCTGCAGACCGTGCCGTTGATAAAAAACGACCTTGCATGCTCGTTGCATTTGGACCTTTTCCAGCCTTAAAGACACGTCTGTCCCGACCCCGGTCCGGTTTTGCGGCTTGGTTTTTAACATCGTGTTGTCCAACATCACCACCAAGTGCTCCCCGGTGTTGCAAAAATGCAACGTTGGATTGCGAATGGAATTTGAAGTAATTTCTCTAAACCCCTAAAATTGAACGACTTGTGTCAGGATGACGCAGTTTGTGGGTAGGTTGGACCGCGAAGTGCATCCTCTCCGATCCATGAATTTTTTTTATCTGAGTACAGATGATCGTGATTGGCTGAAATGCTGGCTGAGGATGCATGCGTTTCTCGTCGCTTTGATCCTTTGCTTTTGGTTGATTTTGAATGCTTGGCCCAAAGCAGAGACCCCTGCTTCTCGCGTGGATGATTCGCAAGCGTTCCAGTCCAGTGTTGCTTCAGAGCCCTCGGGAGCGTCTGCCACTGTGCGGGATCAAGATCGGGTGATGGCTTGGGTTGAAGATGGTCCGCAGGCCATAAAATTGTTGCAGTTACCGCTCGATTCGGCCATTGCTGCTGAAGTCGAGTCACTTGCGGCAACCAGCGGCCCCAAGGAGCCAGACTTTCGTGATCTCAGTAGTGCCGTGCAACCGACCGGCTGGAGAAGAACCCGAAACGGGTGGGAAAATACAGCGAACTGGCGCACTTCGTTGGCCTCTCTTGGAGACATTGTGCGTCAGCAGCAGGAGCGGGAATCAGATTGGTTTCAGGGCCTGCTGGCACACGTTCGCAGTGTGCCACCTTGGGGAGTTGCGTTATTTCAAATCTCCGCTGTCGGTGGAATTTTGCTATTCGAAAGGCGGGCTGCACGCCAACATCTGAGGCAGACAATCGCAAGCGAGGCCTGATTGATGACTGTTTTCGGAACTTAGCGACGGGCGGTTTTAGGAACACCGTCCACAAGCTTTTCACTGAACCTGGCTCGGTATTCCATCAGGCTATTTGCACCCTGGAAACCCACAATCGTTTCGTCCCAGTCAAGTTGCTTGCTCAGCATGTAGCCATTGTCCAAGTCAAAACGTATTTCTCCGTTGCTCATTTGTTGCACAACTTGCGCTCGGATTGATTCTTCATTCAATGGTGTCAAAGGTTGGCTACGGATAGAAAGTGTCGCCACACCAGTCTTGACTTTCTCGAGCGTATAAAGCTCTCGAATCTTGATGATTTTGATCTCACCATTGTCGGTTCTTGTTTTGACGTCCCTCGCAATTGACCACGATTCGCCAACCGCGATGGGCTTTTCCGGGAAAGCCACAGCAAGTGTTCCCATGCCTAAGGAAGCTTTGCTGCCAATGTTGTTCTCACGACGCGTCTCTTTACCTTGAGCCGAGATCGTAATGGTAGAAATCGTTTCGCCAATTTGATCTGAAACGCGTTTGAAGAGTGCAGGAGGTTTTTCGCCACTATCGCTATCCCAGCGAATCTCCTTTGAGTCTCCTTGTTGTTGTGTCATCTCAACTGCATCGACGACATGATCAAATGTCATTTTCTCGTCGTTTGTTTTCTTGACCGCCCAGTGTCTTTGGCTGATCGTGTGTACTTGAGATATCTCTTCGGCACCTCGGATTCTCGTCTTCGTTTTGGCGACGTGAGTTACCTCGTAATGCAAATCATCGCCCACGTTCAGAGCGTAACGAAGCAGATATTTGGGCGAATCGTTGTTACTCTTGGTATCTTCCCCATTCGCAGGTAGTCCAAGGGCAGACAAGCAAAGGGTCAAGATCGCAGCAGGGACAATAAGACGATTCACGATTGCGGTCTCCGTACGCGGCAAACGAGGTGTGTTTCACGGGCTTGAAAACTTGGCAGATCATCTCGCTCAGGGCAAGAGAGAATGTGGGAGATCAGATCGCTGGAGTCTTCGCTACAGCGGTGACCGTTTCACGGGAACCGAACCGCCCCACCCTAGCTTATCCCGCAGAGCTCGATAATCGTCGTGACCACTGACTGCTAGCATTTGAAATGTCTGCTTGGCACGCTCGATCCGCACACGGTCACCAGGGAGTAGGCGGCTTAATATACGTCCATCAACGACAATGCTCGTTGATTCGTTGGGTTCTGTGACCGTAAGTTCCAGTACTGTGTCAGCCGAGTCGACCAGGGGGCGGTAGGTCAGCGTGTGCGGGCTGATGGGTGATATGACAATCGCTTGTAGTTGCCTCCTGAGGATGGGGCCACCCGCAGATAAATTGTGAGCTGTTGAGCCGATAGGAGTCGCTACGATCAGTCCGTCGCATCGATATCGCGTTGCGAGAGCACCATCAGCATAAAGATCAATGTCGAGAATTCGATAAGGGGGACCTCCAAGGACAGCAGCCTCATTCAGGGCAAGTTGCTGCGAGATCACACGCCCGCCCCTGATCAGCGAGGTTTGCAGCATGAGGTGATCGACAACTTTAAAACCGCCGCGGGAAACCTCAGGCCAAACATGAAGAAAATCATCGGGTGACAAGGCGGCAAGAAAACCGAGGCGACCGCAATTGATGCCGAGTACGGGTGACTGTTGAGCCCCCATTTGGCGAGCCGTTTGCAGGATCGAGCCGTCACCACCCAGCACGATGACGAGGTCGGGCTTTGGCTTCGAAAAGTCGTAACTGAAGTCCAAGTCCTCAGCAATGATCTCGGCGTGTTCGGCGATCGCTGGCCTTAAGCGTTCCAATGCAGCACGCACCGTCTCACGCTCAGGAACACCAAGAATCACTACCCTTGGCTTTTTGGAATGATCGTTGATCCAAGTGTGGGCCGGTTCGGCGGGCATGGCTTCAGGCTTCCGATCAACGACAGGTTGGTGGTTAACAGATTGGTGATTAACAGATGGGTGTTGGCTCGAGCAATGAAACTAACGTTCCCGTGGTTGGAAAAAGGACATGTGCTCAAGTGTTGAGCGGTCCAGTTTGTCCCACCCTGACCAAGCGTATGTCAGGCTTTTCCCTCACCACCGGTTGTGTGATGAGCAGGCTGCGCCATGGTCGCATTGCGGCTACCGGTCTTCACCTGACTGGATTAGTTGCCGGAACGCAAGCTTGAGCCGGCCATTTCACGGCATGTTTGCCCGATTTTAGGCACGCTTAGCCCGTGTTGGTCAAACAAATCTCCGCGATCACCATGTTCAATGAATTCATCCGGCAACGCGAGTACTCGGATTGAACGGGTGTCAAGATTCTCTGCCACAGCGCATTCGATGAACGCTGACCCAAAGCCACCCATCTTCGCACCTTCTTCGATGGTCACCACAAACTTGCCGTCTGTTAGTGAAGCTCGCACCATTTCGAGATCCATTGGTTTCACGAAGCGTGCATTGATGACCGCGACATCCAATTCGCCTTTCAGTGCATCTGCAGCGGCAAGTGCTTGTTCTAGCATGGCACCAAAAGCGATGATCGTGCCATCGCTTCCCTCTCGAATCGTTTCGCTCTTTCCTATTTCAATCGGAGCGGGGGTGTGTTCGAGTTGTAGGGCTGATGCTTTTGGGTAACGGATGCTGCACGGCTGATCATGTGCCAGAGCCGCTGCCAACATCACATCGACTTCGCTGGCGTATCCCGGTGCCATGCAAACCATGTTGGGGAAGAGTCGCATGTAGCCGATGTCAAAGAGGCCATGGTGGGTTGGGCCGTCCGGGCCAGTGAGACCCGCCCGATCGAGCATGAAAACAACGGGAAGATTTTGCAGAGCGGTCTCCTGAAAAATCTGATCGTAGCTTCTTTGCAAAAATGTACTGTAGATATCAACGATCGGCCGCAGGCCGGTTTTGCACTGTCCTGCAGCGAATGCGACGGCATGAGATTCACAGATTCCCACGTCGAAGAATCTCTCCGGAAACTCTTCACGAAGTGGTTCCAGCTTGTTTCCCTGGCACATCGCTGCGGTGATGACGGTCACGCGGTGATCGGAAGCCATTTGTTTTCGAATCGCTTCGCGAGCGTGCAGTGTGTATGGCGGTAGACCTTCGCTTTTTTGCGTGATTGCTTTGCCATCGTCGTCTGTGAAGACAGGAGGCGTGTGAAAAAAGACAGGATCCTCAGCAGCAGGCTTGTAGCCGTGACCTTTCTCTGTCACCACGTGAAGAAGAACCGGGCCTTTGATCTCCTTGGCCATCGCCAGATATTTTCTGGTCAGTGCCAAATCGTGACCATCAATGGGGCCGATGTAACGAATGTTCAGTTCTTCAAACAGCATTCCGCCCAGGAGTCCAGCCTTCACTCCCTCTTTCATTTGGGCCAAGAACCGTTCCGTGGGGTCACCGAACATTGGCACATGGTCCAAAAGACGCACGACCTCGCTTTTGAGGCCTGTGTAGAAGGGGTTGGATCGCAGGCGATCTAGATAGTTGGCTACTGCTCCTACTCGTGGGCAGATCGACATCTTGTTGTCGTTGAGAACAATGGTCAGGTCGTCACCGAGTTCGCCCGCATTGTTCAGCGCTTCAAACACGATACCACTGGGAAACGCTCCATCGCCAATGACCGCGACGGTCCGTCGCTCTTTCTGTCCGCCCACCACATCGCCACTGCGTAAGCCTACCGCAGTGCTGACGCTGCACCCCGCGTGTCCAGTCATGAACAGGTCGTAAACGCTCTCGGCGGGGTTGGGGTAGCCCATCAGGCCGCCCGCGGTGCGGATGCCGGCAAACTCCTTGTAGCGGCCCGTCACCAGCTTATGGGGATAAACTTGATGTCCTGTGTCCCAGATCAAGCGATCAGTTCGGAAATCGAATTCGCTGTGTAGAGCCAAGCACAGTTCGACGACTCCGAGATTCGATGCGAAGTGGGCCGTTCGTGTCGCAAGCAAATTGCACAACACGTCTCGGATTTCGGAAGCAGCCTGCTCAAGTTGTTGAGGCGAAAAATCGCTAAGAGGCGTGGCATCATCGAGGCTGGCCAGCAGCGGGTGTTCGCCCAGGAGGTGGTGGTCACCGTCTGTCGTTTTCTTATTCAATGTGATCGCTCCAGTACAAAATCGGCCAACAACCGTAATCGTCGACCGGAATCCCCGAATTTTTCGGCGTCGCGTTGGGCCGATGCGACCAGTTCTCTGGCTTTCTGTCGAGCCCCGTCCAGCCCGAGGAGGCCTGGGTAGGTTAGCTTGCCTCGACCGGCATCTTTACCCGTCCGTTTCCCCAGTGTGCTTGCTTCCGCCGTGTAATCAAGCAAGTCGTCGACAACTTGGAAGGCCAACCCGATCGCGGCGGAGTAACTATTTAACAGCCGACGCTGCTTTTCATTCGCATCGACCAAAATCGCCCCTAAATCAAGTGAGACGGAAAATAAGGCTCCGGTCTTCCGACGGTGAATTGACTCTAAATGTTGGAGCCTTGGGAAATCGATCAATTCACTCCGGTCCAGTGTGTCGTCCCGGCAACCCGCTGTTTTGGGTTGTGATGGCCCAGACAGTTTGGTGTCCTGCTCAGCCGCCAGATCGTCGGCTTGGCCACCAACCAGGCGGGATGCTCCGGCAGCAACCGAAAGGGCCCGAATGGCAGAAATCGCCTTGTTGGGCTCCGCAATGTGCTGACTCATGTGGGCAAATGCTTCGGTCAGCAGCCCATCACCGGCCAGAATTGCCGTCGCTTCGTCGTATTTAATATGCACAGTCGGCCTGCCCCGGCGCAGATCGTCATCGTCCATGGCGGGTAAATCGTCGTGGATGAGCGAATAGGCGTGTATCATTTCTACCGCGACCGCCCCAGGCATAGCGTCTTCTACCGAACCGCCGCAACATTCAGCGGCCATCATCACCAGAGCTGGCCGTAGACGCTTGCCCGGCGCGAGCAGAGCGTAGCTCATTGCCTCGCTCAACCGATCCGGACAACCGCTTCCAAATTCGCAAGCCTGCTCAAGGGCCTGTTCGATTCTTGGACGCAGGTCATCAAAGCCGCAATCGACTGGGGCTTTTCGGCGGGTGGAAGACATCGGAAAGACTGTGATTCACTGCGGTAGCTGGAAGTAAAAGACCGCCCAGAGTCTAGAAGAGGCCGGGCGAATCGTCCACGCTAGTGGTATTTTCATCACTATTCACTGGTGGTGAATCGGCAGTCGCCGATTTTGCAGACTTTTTGCTGCCGCTGGCGGTTTTGCCTCGTTGGGCAGCCGGTGCCGTGGTTGGCTGTGGGGTGGTAACGGGGTTCCCGTCAGCATCGAAACCAGACAGTTGACTGATCTTTTGTTCAGCTGTGTCGAGCAGGGTCTGGCATTGCTTCAGCTCGCGAATCCCTTGCTCGTATTTTTGCAGTGAAGCAGTCAGCCCCAGTTCGCCGCTTTCCAGCTGACTCACAATTCCTTCGACTTCACCCAGTGATTCCTCGAAATCGAAGCTCTTTTTTTCCGTGTTGTCGGCGGTTGAGGATGTCTTTGGTTTCTTTTTCGCCATGTTTCTGTTTTGACTCGACGGTTATTTCGACCTACGCATTACATGACAGAAAGCAATGTCATGACTGTCGGCTATGGGTGGAGCGATCCACGTGGTCTGACAGCGGCGACATTGTGCCATGTTCAACCATTCCAATCCACGTCCGTAGTTCGCTGGGATCGTTTTAAGTCAATTATTCCCAACCGAATCACTCGTTTTGAAGAGCGGGTGGTTGGGGAACCTTGGCAAGCGGCCAGTCCGTTCCGTTTCGAGGGTCGGTGTTTCCTCTGTGTGAGACCGAGTTTCACCCGAGTGACACAGACGCACCGTTGCATGGGACATAGCGGTCTCGTGTAAGGCGGAACGGTGTAGGTCGGCAGCAGCGAGGTTTTGGGCAGTGAGAACCTCTTTTTTTACTAGCGGAACGAAAATTCACGGCATCAGGCAATTCATTGAGCGATTCAAAGCAAGCCCGCGACGAGCGCAAAACGCATGACCCGACGGTCATGGATGCGGTGCGTTCGAATACGGATTTGTTACACACTTTGCTTGCACAACTCACTGATGTGCAACTGCTTGTTAATGCCTCATGCTGCGGTGATCAAAAGCCTGATACTGGGGAAACTGGTGATTCAGGCTCTCAAACCAGTGTTTCCGAAGGGCAGATGGAGTCCGGGCGGTTGCGGCAGAAGATTCAGCAGTTGGAATCAGAGAATGCAGAACTGCATTCATAAAATGAGGATTTGGCGGCCAAAATCGCCACTTCCAAGATTCATGAAGCAGCACCAGCGAATTCTCTAGAAGCTGGGGAAATGCTTTCTTGGGAGGAACGCAAGCGGTTGATTTTGCTGCAGATGGAGGAAGATTCTTTCGATGCCAACCAATTTGCCGCCTCATTGAGTGACGAAATCAAATTGGGAAAAGAAACGCCTAGTGCCTTCATTGAACATCTGGATGAAGAGATTGCTGAGTTACGCAATCTGTTGGATCATCGAGCTGAGACACGCTCCGACGGCACCGCGATTGGTGCTTCTGCGATTGCGGACATGTTGGACGCGGATGAGTTGATCGCCCACGAACGCGGAAAATTGCAGCAGTTGCAGGTTGAGTGGGAAGAAAAATTCCGCGAGGGCGAGATCGAAGCTTCCTTGGAACGAGCCAAGCTTTCACGCGAGCGGCAGGAGGTTTTCGCTACGAAGCAAGAGCTTGAATTGCAAATAGAGCAACTTCAGCGAGAGTATCGGCAGGCCAATGCGGCAGGCGGCCGCAGTTCTCGCCGATGGTTGGCAAAACTTGGATTGGCCGAAGAGGATTCCTAATGGCAGTTTGACTGCCCCCAAGACGTATTCGTTTCGTTAGAATGTCGGCTCCGGCAGTTCTGAAAACTTTCCCGTCTTTGAGTGAGATCTTCGATGTCCAAACCGAGCCGACGCGACTTTCTGGCGACCTCCACAGCTGCGGGTGGGTCTTTGCTGCTAACCGGCACGCGAGCTTCTGGGGCAGTTGATGGTGCCAGTAATCGTGTCAGAATCGCCGTGGCTGGATTGAATGGCCGCGGACAAAGTCATTTGGGTGGATGGCTGGGACAGGATAATGTTGAAGTGGCTTATGTCATCGATCCCGATGCTGATGTGCTTGCCAAGCGGATGCAAAGCCTCGAAAAGCGTACGGAGGGTAAATTCCAAACCAAGGCGATCAGCGATGTTCGTGAGGCGTTGGATGACAAGTCGGTGGATGCGATCTCCATTGCAACGCCGAATCACTGGCACTCCTTGATGACCATCTGGGGCGCGCAAGCAGGCAAGCATGTTTATGTCGAAAAACCAATGAGCCACGATGTGGGCGAGGGGCGAATCGCGGTCGCTGCTCAAAAGAAGTATGGCGTCGTGATCCAGCATGGTACGCAGCGACGTAGCAGCGCCGGTATCGCGGGACTGCATGAAGCATTGCAAAATGGTGACCTGCCACGCCTGAAAATTTCATACGGCTACTGTTGCAAACCACGCGGTGGAATCGGGCACGAGCCTGTGGGACCGCCACCGGCTAACCTCGATTGGGATCTATGGAAGGGACCAGCTGTCATTAGCGATTACCACGCCAATTATCATCCCTACGATTGGCACTGGTTTTGGAAGACAGGAAATGGTGACCTTAACAATCAAGGAACGCATCAGCTTGATGTCGCTCGCTGGGCACTTGATAAAGATCAGACGCACCCGACACGCGTGATGGCGTTAGGTGGTCGTTTTCAATGGGACGATCAGGGAGAAACCCCAAATACCATGTTTGGGCTCGCTGAGTACCCCAATGGGCAGATGGTGATTTTCAATGTCCGTAATGTGAATTATCCCAAGTATCAGCGACAAGTCTTCAATGAGTATTACCTCGAGGATGGCAGCAAAATTACCGGCGAAGGTAATTATAAAATTTTGCGACCTGGCGCGTCCAAAGCTGAACCGCTTAAGTTGCCTCCCGGGAAAGTGACCCCAGGCGGCAATTGGGGAGCCTTCATCGCTGCGATCCGTGCCAATGACCCGAGTATGGCCAATGGAAATGTCGAGGATGCTCACTATGGCTGCGTCATGGGGCATCTCATGAACAACTCTTATCGATTGGGCGAGAAGGCACCTTTTAACGCCAAGGCTGGGAAATTCGGTGATAACGCAGATGCATCCGAGCATTTCATGAAGTTGCACGAGGTGATGCGGGATGGCGTCGGAATACCTGAAGATAAGGCGGAGTACACCGTCGGCCCATGGCTGACATTCGATCCAAAAACTGAACTACATACCGGGGATCACGCTGAGGCCGCCAATGCCTTGCTGAAAGACCCCAATAACAAGGGTTTTGAGGTTCCAACGCTTGATAGCGTTTGATTGAAGCCAACGCGGTTTGCGACTCGCCTGCATCTTTTTTGACCCCGCAAGCTACGCTTCGGGGGGGGTGAAGAAAACGTCGCAATGCGATATCCTTTGCCCGCACGCCAGCGCTGTGTTTCGGGTCGCCCGAGCTGCGGGGCATGTTTTCATGGCAGAAATGCTGTGAATCATTGATTTGCCGTTGAATTGTCTTGTGCCCCATTTGGAGGGTGCTGGTTTTTTGTCGGCATCGGTTGATCTGGCGAATGCGGGATGAGGTTGCATCTTGTCTGCTCCGATGGCACATATCCGTTCCCTCGGAAACAGAGCTTAGGTGTGAATCTTGTTGCTGTGCCCCAGAGGGTGTGACTCTCGGGGTTTGTGATTCGCTGAACAAGCACTTCGGACAGTCTTCAATCCCATCCCCCGTATTTCCGCAATGCCAATGCTTCTGAAACAGACTGGCCTTACGCTTCTCGGTCAGGGTGACTTTCCGGGGGGGGACTCTGGACCCAATAATCTCACTGAAGGTGCAGTCCAAGCGTTAGTGGGATTGATGATTGTGTTCAGCGCATTGATCGTGATCAGCCTGTTCATTGCAGCGTTGCCACGCATTCTGGCGCTGGTGTCCAAGGTTTGGCCGGAGGTCGATGAGCCTGCCGGTAATGTGGGTCACCCAGATAGTCTCGTGGCTGATGATGGTGCTGTGTTGGCTGCCATCGGTTACGTGCTGCACACGGAATTCCAACGACAGTTGGAATCACAGGATTCATCGGGGCGGAATAGCTGAACGCGGCGTAATAGCTGAACTGGAATCGCAGGAGAATTTGGCGTACGGGCCACAACTGAGCTGATGGAAATCCTTACTGATTTTTTTTACACCACTGGTTTCGCAACTTTGACGCGGGGAAATGCAATCATGATCCTGATCGGGATCGTGTTCATTTTTCTAGCGATCACCAAGGATTATGAGCCTCTACTGCTAGTGCCGATCGGCATGGGGGCCATCGTAGGCAACATCCCCGTGGCCGCAGACATGGGGTTGAGCGTTTACGATAAGGGCAGTGTGCTTTCCTATCTGTACTTTGGCGTGTCTGCTGGTGTCTATCCTCCGCTGATCTTTTTGGGTATCGGCGCGATGACTGACTTTTCAACAATGCTGTCCAATCCGAAGTTGGTATTGCTTGGGGCGGCCGCACAAATCGGTGTGTTCCTGACCTTCTTCGGGGCTCTTTGGCTAGGGTTTGCGCCGAACGAAGCTGGTGCGATTGGGATCATTGGTGGTGCAGACGGTCCTACCGCGATTTTCCTGGCTTCCAAGTTGGCTCCCAATCTTCTCGGTGCGATTGCGATAGCAGCCTACTCGTACATGGCTTTGGTGCCGGTCATCCAGCCGCCTATCATGAAGTTGTTGACCAGTCGCGACGAGCGGCTGATCCGGATGAAGCCTCCAAGGAAGGTGTCCAAACGAGAGAAGATGATCTTTCCGGTTGCTGCCTTCTTGATTTCCACGATGATCGCTCCCGGCGCGGTTGTGCTGTTAGGGATGTTGTTCTTTGGGAATTTGCTCAAGGAAAGTCTTGTGACTGAGCGTTTGGCTCAGACGGCTCGGACTGCGATGATCGATGTTGTCACCATCCTGCTCGGATTCGCGGTTGGTGCCAGTACTCAAGCAGATACGTTTCTAACTCGGGATTCCCTTCAGATCTTTGGTTTAGGGGCGTTGTCGTTTGCGATTGCGACCGCTGGCGGAGTGTTGTTCGCCAAGTTCATGAACTTGTTTCTCACTGAGAAAATTAATCCCCTGGTCGGGGCTGCTGGTGTTTCAGCGGTACCAGATTCAGCACGTGTTGTTCAGATGGTGGGTCAGCAGGAAGACCCCCATAATTTCCTCCTGATGCACGCAATGGCACCCAACGTGGCGGGGGTGGTTGGTTCAGCGATTGCCGCTGGTGTGCTGTGGTCTGTACTGACCTAACAATCCGTTTTTAGTCCAAGCTTTTTTCCAGATACCTTCGGAAGATTTTGAACCGTGGCGAAAAAGAAAGTCCAGTTCATGTGCA
>JBPCVE010000183.1:0-4585 GCA_051010795.1 Rubripirellula sp. | reverse complement strand
GCAGTACACCTCAGGGTCAACTGGGTCGCCCAAAGGCGTGATGCTGAATCATGCCAACTTGATCGCTAACAGCGAACTCATTTTGCATGGTTTCCAGCCAAAGGCTGAAATTGTTGGCATGAGTTGGCTTCCCACCTATCACGACATGGGCCTCGTCGGCGGTCTGTTGATGCCATTGTACATCGGGCGACAAAATGTCTTGACCAGTCCGATGACGTTTTTGCAGCGGCCCGTGCGGTGGTTGCAGGGAATCACCAAATACGGCGTCACGATCAGCGGCGGTCCAAACTTTGCGTTCCAGCTTTGCGTCGACAAGATCCGGGACCATGAACTGGAAGGTCTAGATTTGTCCACTTGGGAAACCGCATTCAACGGGGCCGAGCCGATCAGGGCTGCCACTTTGAATTCGTTCACCGAGAAGTTTGAGAAGTGTGGTTTTCGTAGATCAGCTTTCCTTCCCTGCTATGGAATGGCAGAGACGACACTGATTGTGACTGGAGGTCCTGCTGAGACTCGGCCGGTGCTAACCACGTTCGATCGTAGCGCATTAGACGAGAAGATCGTGCGTCCTGTGCAGGAAGACCACGAGAACGCACGGACAATTGTGGGTTGCGGTACTGTCTTGCCTGATGAAAAAGTGATCATCGTCGAGCCCAATACTCGGGAAATTCTGCCAAGCGACAGTATCGGTGAGATTTGGGTCCAAAGTCCGTCGGTGGGCCAGGGGTACTACCAGCGCAAGGATGCCACACTGCGCACCTTCCACGCGACCACCATTGATGGAGATGGGCCGTATTTGAGGACTGGCGACTTGGGGTTCATGTACGACGGCCAGATTTACATTTCAGGTCGCGTCAAGGACATGATCATCGTCCGCGGGGTGAATCGTTACCCGCAGGATATTGAGGAGACGGTCGAAAGGTCCAGCGACGCAGTGCAGGCGGGGTCAGTCGCTGCTTTTGCGATGGACTACGAGGGTAGAGAACAGTTGGTCATCGTTGCTGAAACGGTACGTCGACGAAATATCGATGGAGACGGAAACCTTCAGAGGATTCGCAGGGCTGTGACTGCTGAGCACGATCTGCCACCCGACGCCGTTTATCTGGTGCGCAACAGCAGTGTTCCGAAAACCAGCAGCGGAAAGATCCAGAGGCATGCGTGTTTGCACGCTGTGCGAGATGGCGATTTAAAACTGATTGCCAAGTGGGTTCGGTGGGAAGAGAATAACGAAGCTCGAATGAGCTTCGATGCCGCACCGATGATGCAAGCTGCCGCAGCCGGTGGGCGTTCGGCTGACGTCGATGTTAGCAATGTTAGTCCGGTTGTGATCGAGGCAATCAAGCATCATGTACGTCGAGTTGCAGGTGAGCGAGCTGCAGCTCTGGAATCGACCACCAACATTGTCTTGGATCTTGGGCTAGATAGTCTGGAACGTTTGGAGATTGCCCGCAAGCTTGAGAAGACTTTTGGTGGCAGGTTCCCCGAACAGGTGCTCGATGACATCGAGACGATCGGGCAGACAGCTTTAGCAATTGAGCGTTATTTGCCACCCGGTGGTGAGGCTCGCGCGGCTGCTTTGCTTCGAGGCGAAGTCGTGGATGCTGATGTGGGCTCCAACGCTGCCGATCAAGCCTCTGTTGCCCCCAGTGTCGAAGTCGAGCCTGAGGATAGTTTTGAGCAGTTTGCCGAATACCGACGTTTGAAATCGACGATGCGGCAAATGTTGATGACAGGGGTCCCTAACCCGTATTTCACGGTGCACGATGGTATCGTGCGTGATCATACGGTCGTTGATGGCAACGAGCTGATCAGTTTTGCGAGTTACAACTATCTAGGGCTCAGTGGACACCCCGCCGTCATGAACTGTGCCGCCGATGCGATTCATGAATACGGCACCAGTGTTTCAGCCAGCCGGCTCGTTTCGGGTGAAAAACCGATTCACGGTGAGCTTGAGCAGATGATCGCAGACTGGATCGGCGTGGATAGCTCGATTCTGATGGTCGGGGGCCACGCCACCAACGAGACCACCATCGGCCATCTGGTCGGGTCAGGCGACCTGATCATTCATGATTCGCTCGCCCACAACAGTATTGTTCAGGGAGCATTGTTATCAGGTGCCCGGCGCCGTCCGTTCCCACACAATGATTTTGAGGCTCTGGATCGGATGCTGACCGAGATCAGGTCACAGTACCGTCGCGTTCTGATCGCAATTGAGGGCGTTTACAGCATGGATGGGGATTATTCTGATGTTCCCAAGTTCATTGAGGTGAAAAAGCGACATCGAAGTCTGTTGATGGTGGATGAGGCACACAGCTTTGGCACCATGGGTGAGACGGGCCGTGGGATGGCCGAGCATTTCGGAATTGATGCCCGCGATGTTGACATCTGGATGGGCACCCTGAGTAAATCGGCAGCGTCCTGCGGAGGATACATCGCTGGATGCAAAGAGTTGATCGAGCTGCTGCGGTACACGGCGCCAGGCTTTGTCTTCAGTGTCGGTATGCCTCCGGGTCAGGTGGGTGCCGCCCTGGCTGCTTTGCGGACGTTAGACGCGGAACCAGAGCGGGTCGGGATGCTGAGAGCGAAAAGTGAGTTGTTCCTGAGTCTGTGTCACGAAGCAGGCTTGGATACGGGGGACAGTGGGGGAACCCCCGTGATCCCAGTGATTACCGGCAATTCAATGGTCGCGTTGAGGCTTTCACACAGGCTCAAAGGCGATAGAATCAATGTCCAACCCATTCTTTATCCTGCAGTTGACGAGTCAGCCGCCAGGTTGCGTTTTTTCATCACCAGTGAACACACGGATGAGCAGATTCGGTTCACGGTTGCCCGCACAGCAAGTCACCTTGCCGAACTTGGTTTTGAGTCGAGTCCCGTTTCTGCTCAATGAATTTGCGAAGTTGGCCCGCTTGAGTCATGATAGACCTTGCGACATTTTGGGACTGCCTTAAAATCGCTGTGAACGCGTTGGGTGATACTTATTGATCACGCTGAATTTCTAACTGCCCAACTCGCGAAATACTTAGATCTGGCTTTATTCACCGAAGGAGAATGTCTTGCTTACTGAGTCAACTGTGGAGAGCATGTTTCGGGAAATCATCAACAATCCGAAACGAGATGAAGCGACCTTCGACAAGGCAGAGGAACTGCTTGAGGAAGAACTGCGGCCGGAAAGCCCACTTCGGCATCGATTGAGCGTCGAGCTTGATGAGTTGCGTACGTTGCTTGCCAAAAGCTAACCCAGTAACGCTGGAACCTTTCGCCAGTAGTACCCCTCCAAAAAGAAACGGCCCCACAAAGTTTACTTTGCGGGGCCGTTTTACATTCAGTGTGATGTTTGGCGTTGACGCCATTGATGAGCGACCGGATCAGTGATTGAAGTTCATCCCGAAGGTGGCACCGAACATGAAGATTCCCTGATCTTTCTCGCCTCCGTTCAATGTTCCCGGCAAACCCTGTCCGCCTCGCCATAAACCGCGGCCGATCTGAATAGCCTGCAGGCCGGCGCGGACCGAGAACATCTTGGTGAGTTGATAGCTTAGATCAGCGCGAACATCGTATCCGTAGTAGAACTCTGAGTTCCTGCTGTAAATCGCCGGAGTCTCTGTAGTTGACATGTTGGTGACCTCGGCGCCGACTCCAATTTCTTCATACTGAGTGTACTCAGTGATCGTCTGGAGCTTGGATGACTGCCAGTTGCCCCCGAAGAATGCTCGGAAGTCTGTTGACAACACATAACGATCGTGGGGCTTGAAGTAGCGGAACCCGATCTGGCCACCGAACATCTCGTTGAGTGTGATGTCCTTTTGTGTTGTCAATGTCTCCTCGAATGGCTCGACGATGATTGCCGGAGGTGGTGGCGGGTAAATGCTGCTCTGGTAATCGTTGAAGGCGTTCACGTCTCTGAACTTCATGTAACGCACACCAATCAATGGTTCAGCAATCCCACCATAGTGGTAGGGCGTCATGCGCCACGTTTTATTGAGTTCGTAACTTTGGTACTTGAACACGTTGGTTGTTTCTCCAACGTTGTAATAGCGAAAGTTGGATCCAAGGTTATTCGCCTCTGAGAGGCGAACGGGAAAACCGAACGGTTGCGTAAGTGGTGGATAAGGGTCAGTGTTAAGTGTACTTCCGGTGACTGGTGGAATGTATCGGTTCAACCTTTCTTGCTGGACTGTGTCCGCTGCGAACACGTTCAACTTGGTCCAATTGAACATCCAACCGTGTTTGTCGCCGGGCAACATGAAACCAATCTCGTAACGGTTTCCCCAACCGCCATCGAGTCGATTCTCACCCGTGTCGGGCTTGAACACGTCAGGCCTGCCGGCGTAAAGGTTGAGTCGGTCATAGGTAGCGAACCAACCGGTATGAGCCCGTTTTTCGGGTTTCATATCCAGGAGGTCCAGATCGTAGACTGGTTCGAACCAGCGAAAATCTGGGTCAAATTCGAAGGGATCGACCACGTTAATTGGGTCTTTGGCGTCCGCAATTACAGCACCGCCCAGAAGAGCTAGTGCCGCGAGTACGCCTGAAGCCAGCTTCCTTACCGACATCGCTTATTCCACCGTCTTGCAGTTAATTT
>JBPCVE010000182.1:0-5277 GCA_051010795.1 Rubripirellula sp. | reverse complement strand
GGCTTTACTTTACCAGTGAAGATGGTGTAACCACGGTTGTACGGGCGGGCGAAGAGTTTGAAGAGTTGGGGGCAAATGCCCTTGAAGAACGAACGCTCGCATCGCTTGGTGTGATTGATGATTCGATCCTGTTGAGAACAGCAACAGCATTATATCGCATTCAAAAATGATAACTGCCGTGTTTCATGAGTCAGCTCTTGGTGGATCGGTACTCACCCGGTGACATGCCCGACAATTTTTTGAATTGTCGATAGAAGGTAGACAGGTCGCGGAAACCACATTCAAAAGCGATGGATGTGATTGGCAGTTCCGTGTGACGAAGTCGTTGTTGGGCGTGTTCGACAGCGAGGCGTCGCGTATGAGAGAGCCACGTCTCACCCGTCAGTTCATGAAATAGCTGAGTGAAGGTTCGTCTGGGAATACCAAGACGCTGACTGGTAGAGTCGATTGATGATTCCTCAAAGAAATGATCAGGTAGCTCAGCGATGTAACGCTGCAGAACAGAACGTTCATTTCCGTTGGGTTGTAGCTTTGCTTGCGGTTTTGATTCAAGTTCCAGCACAAATTGCAAGAGCTGTAATGCGTCAGCAACCATCGAGATCGAAGTGGTGGCGACTGGCTTCTGTTGAGAGTGAATCAAGCATCGGAGCAGTGATGTGATCCGATTTGTGAACCCATGGCGATGACTTTGTAGTCGAACATCGAGCGATCCGATGATACTGGGATCAAAGTTAAGCAACTGTGTGGAAATGCAGCAGATGTACAGACTGGGTGCAGCAGAGGTGTCGTCAATGATGCGGTTGCGTGTGTTGGGTGGAATGACAATTACGTCATTGGCAGTGAATTTGTGAGTCTCGTCACCAATCTGGAACTCTCCCCTGCCCTTCCATATGTAGACAATTTTGACAAACTCATGGGTCCGCCAATTCATCGCGAATTTCGGACTGTGATGACTTTCCAGTACAAGAATACCCCATGGGGGTAAGTTCTCTGGGAGCGCTCGGTCGGTGAGTTGATAATCCAAGTGTGATCCCATTGCCTGCATTGCAAAGTACAGTTGTGCCCAATTCGCCAAGACAGTCGGTGCAATTCAACTTACAGTGAAAGAGATTAATGTTCATTACGGTAGAAAAAGCATGACTGAAGTGATCGATTCCGCAAAGCTGCTGCGACCTCGTCGCAAGATTATGGGCATTTCCGCCATCTTATTGCCATACTATGCGGGTGGAGATGTTGATTGGCAAGGCTTTGATGCGCACCTGCACCGTACCCTGGATGCTGGATTGGTTCCGGCGGTCAATATGGATACAGGCTACGGCAATCTGATTGCCGATGCAGTCCGTGAGGAAGTGTTATTGCGTTCTCAGCGAATCGCTGGTGGGCGCTCGTTTGTTGCGGGTGTTTTTGTTGGCGATCACCCAGGGGCTGCCTTTGGTCGAGATAGCTACCGAGCTGGAATTGAGCAAATTCAGCGACATGGCGGCACACCCATCTTTTTTCAGTCGTATGGGTTGATCGAATTGGCGGATGACCAATTGGTCGAAGCCTATCAGGCATTGGCAAGTGAATGTCAGGAATTTCTGTTTTTCGAATTGGGAAATGTTTTTGCACCCTTTGGACGGATTTACTCACTGGATGTCTATCAGCAACTGATGATGATTCCAAACGCTCTGGGTGCAAAGCATTCTTCACTCCAGCGGTTACCGGAGTGGCAGCGTCTTGAGTTGCGAAATCGAGTTCGACCTGATTTTAAAGTGTTTACCGGAAATGACCTTGCCATCGATATGGTGATGTATGGGAGTGACTACTTGTTGGGGTTGAGTACGTTTGCCCCTGATGCATTTGCTCGACGGGATGCCATGTGGGAATCGGGGGATCCGTGTTTCTATGAGTTGAATGATTTACTGCAGTATCTGGGCGCCTTTACCTTCCGCAATCCGACGCCAGCTTACAAACACTCGGCTGCAATGTTTTTGAAAATTCGAGGCATGCTTGCCAGTGATCAGACGCATCCGGATTCACCCCATCGACCTGAATCGGATGCTGCAGTTCTGGAATTGATTGCAAGTGATATTCAGAGAATCATGAAAGAGGAAAATTGATGGCTTACCCGCGTGTGGCAAGTTTTAAACAACATGATGACCTTGTGCTCCATCTTGCCAATTTGGGGATTGAGTTTCCCTGCGATGAACAGATCGTGACCAGCAACAATCCTCTTGCTGATCCTTTGCATATCGATGGACTGACAATTGGAAATCGGTTTTGCATACTGCCCATGGAGGGTTGGGATGGATCTTTTGATGGAAAGCCAACTGAGTTGACGAGAAGACGTTGGCAGAACTTTGGCCTTAGCGGTGCGAAGTTGATATGGGGTGGAGAGGCAGTTGCAGTCCGCCCTGATGGTCGCGCTAACCCAAATCAGTTGATGATTTCTGCTGAGAATCTGGCAGACATAGAGTCGTTGAGATTGGAGTTGTCCAAGGCTCACCGAGCTAACTTTGGCATGGACGATGATTTGGTGGTCGGCTTACAGTTGACTCACTCGGGGAGGTATGCACGTCCCAATCAAAAGAGTGTCAGCGAACCGAGGACGGTGCAACGTAATCCAGCATTGGATGCGAGGCTGGGGATTGAGGACGGAGTTCCGCTTTTCTCGGACGATGAGTTGCAGGACCTGATAAATGATTTCATCAAAGCTGCCGTGCTCGCACAGCGGGCGGGTTTTCAGTTTGTCGATATCAAACATTGCCATGGTTACTTGGGACATGAGCTATTAAGTGGTGTCGACCGAACCGGGCGTTTTGGTGGTAGCTTTGAGAATCGAACACGCTTTCTTCGCGATATTGTTCAAGGGATACACTCGCACGCGTCCGGTTTAATGATTGGAGTAAGGCTCAGCATTTTTGACTTCCTGCCGTTTCAGCCAGGTGCGGATCGAGTTGGGGTCGCTGATCCGCTTGGGGATCAACGTTTTGCATTCGGTAGTGATGAATCAGGCTGCGAAGTCGATCTGAATGAACCCTCAAAATTCATGGATCTTCTTCAAAGTCTTGGCATCAAGCTTGTTTGTACGACAGCAGGCAGTCCGTATTACAATCCACACATCCAGCGGCCCGCGTATTTTCCGCCCAGTGATGGATACAAACTTCCGGAAGATCCGCTGGTAGGTGTGGCACGCCAGTTACGTGCAACCGCTGAATTAAAACAGAAGCACCCTGAGCTGATATTTGTTGGCTCGGGCTACAGTTATCTTCAGGACTGGTTGCCGCATGCTGCTCAAGCTCTTGTTCGCGAGAATTGGGTTGATTCGGTAGGTTTGGGCCGAATGGTGTTGTCCTATCCAGAGTTACCTGCTGATGTTTTGTCAGGACAGCAACTGACTCGGAAAAAAGTCTGTCGCACCTTCAGTGATTGTACGACGGCGCCACGCAATCGCCTTGTCAGTGGTTGTTACCCACTGGACCCTTTTTACAAGGTCCGTGAGGAGCATGATCGATTGAAGCAGGCCAAAAAAGCCACTTGATTAAACGGCAAGTTCGGTGTTTTGCTACTTTGCAAACGGTCGACCATCTCGTGGTGATTCAATCGTCGGAAATTGTGGGTAGAGCAGCACCGAGTCGTCTGTCATCATAATGCCTGACTAAATCGTTCCATTCAGCTGTGAGTGACCGTGTGATTCACCTGCGAAATGTGCTCTGTGTTGCCGCGTCTCTTTTTGTTTGTCCCGTTTTCAGTGCTGATACTGATTCTGCCGGACCGGCGGAAAAAGAATCGTTGACAAGTAAGCGGGATCCGATCGTCGTTACAGATGAAGCGATTCGGATTCACAAAGCAGCACCGGTATTTGATGGGCATAATGATTTACCATGGGCGTTGCGGAAGAGTGGTAGTGCAGTCGGCAAGATCGATTTGCGCAAAAACCAACTTGACCTCCATACTGATATCCCGCGATTACGCACGGGTGGGGTGGGTGCACAGTTTTGGTCGGTGTATGTGCCCGCCTCGACTGCGACACAAAATAATGCTCTTACAGCGACACTTGAACAGATTGCAGTTGTGAGGGAGCTGACGACACAATACAGCGATGTGTTTGAGTTGGCATTGACCGCTGAGGATGTCACTCGAATTCGCGGGAATGGTAAGATTGCATCATTGATTGGTGTTGAGGGAGGACACTCGATTGAAAATTCGTTGAATGTTCTTCGCCAACTGTATCGTGAAGGGGCAAGATACATGACGTTGACCCATTCGATGTCTCTCGATTGGGCAGACTCTTGTAGCGATGATCCAATTTCCGGTGGGCTGTCTGCTTTTGGCAAGGAAATCGTTCATGAAATGAACCGCTTGGGGATGATTGTTGATTTGTCTCATGTTTCCCCCGCTTGCATGAGAAAAGCCCTGGAGACGACCGAGGCACCGGTAATGTTCTCCCATTCATCGGCCCGGGCCGTTGCTGATCACCCTCGAAATGTTCCCGATGATGTGCTGTTGCTGACCAAAAAGAATGGCGGGGTGGTGATGGTGAATTTCTTTTCTGATTTCGTGAATCCCGTTGACGCAGCGCGATCTAGAAAACGGAGTGAACAGCGTGAAGACTTGAAGCAGCTTTATCCTGATGACGAGGAAAAGATGACAGCCAAACTGAGGCAATGGGAGCTTAAGAATCCCCGATCAAAGCGGTGCACTGTGTACGATCTGTTGGATCACATTGATCAGATTGTGAAAGTTGCGGGGATTGACCATGTGGGACTGGGTTCCGATTACGACGGTGTTCCAGCACTTCCGACGCAACTTGAAGATGTCAGTACCTATCCGGTCATCACTCAGGGCCTACTGGATCGTGGCTATCCCGAAGCTGATATTCGAAAAGTTCTCGGAGGGAATGTGATGCGAGTTTTCCGGCAGGTAGAGCAGGTTTCCAGGAAGTTGTTACAGCAAAAGCAGGTTGGGAGCGCGGAATAGACCGATTTGAAGCACGATGTGCCTCACCCAAGTGACAGTATTTCCGTTATGATTAACAGCGGTTTCTCTGCATTCGCCTCGCCATTCCAAGCGTCGTTTCTGCAGCTTTTCACCAACCGCACGTTTGCGGTCACATTGCCAAGTCGCACGGCATGGTCACCAACCCATTGATGAATGCAGATGAGTAATACAGTAGATTCGATGCAGGCAGAAGCGGAAGAGTTCGGGCAGCGTTACAACGCAGTTCGTGAAATGATTGGGCGGGTCATCGTCGGTCATGATGATATCGTTCATGGTGTTCTGACAGCGATTTTC
>JBPCVE010000181.1:0-3728 GCA_051010795.1 Rubripirellula sp. | reverse complement strand
GGCTACCCAGCAGACAGATTCAATTCGTTTACTTGATGAAAGATGGCTGGTCGGCGAGGGAGGCCTTCTGTTGTACGGTGATAGAGCTCCCAGAACCGATCAAGTCGGTATCTACGCCGAATTGCAGCCGGATGTGGGTCCCCTATGATTCGGGGTAAGCTTTGTATCCCCAGCGGAATTCCCGTTCTGTCGTTTTTATTGTTATTCTCTCGCTGAAACCCCTGATTGCTCATGCCCCGTGATTTCTTAAAAGGTGTTGAAGATCAATACGATGTTGTGGTGATCGGTAGTGGTTTGGGGGGGATGACCTCTGCCAATATTCTGGGTCGTGCGGGACATCGTGTCTTGCTACTCGAACAGCATTACAAGCTGGGTGGGCTGGCGACTTGGTTCCTACGCCCAGGAGGACATGTTTTCGATATTTCGTTGCATGGTTTTCCGCACGGAATGATCAAGTCCTGTCGTCGCTATTGGAATCGGGATATCGCGGATCGAATTGTCCAGCTCAAGAACATCCGGTTTGATAATCCTCAGTTTTCCTTGACCACCACTTTTAATCGTGAAGATTTCACAAGGTTGCTGACGACGGATTTTGGAATCGCACCAGACACAGTCAATGAATTCTTTGACACAGCTCGTGGTATGAATTTCTATGACGATCAGGCGATCACTACGCGGCAACTCTTCGATCGCTTCTTTCCAGGGCGTGATGATGTTGTTCGGCTTTTGATGGAACCGATTACGTATGCCAACGGATCAACGCTCGAGGATCCAGCGATTACCTATGGAATTGTGTTCAGCAATTTCATGAATAAGGGAGTTTTCATTTACGAAGGTGGAACTGAGGACCTGGTCGCTCGGATGAAGAAAGAGCTGCAAGCCAATGGCGTGGACATAAGAATCAATTGCGGTGTGGATCAGATTCATGTCCAAGATGGAAAAGTTGCGGCGGTCGAAACCCATGGTCGCCGGATCGGATGTCGCGCCGTTGTCAGCAATGCAAATTTGAGGACCACCATACTCAAGATGATCGGGCCTGAAAAACTGGACCGTGACTATGTTGATCAGACCCAGGCCGTTCGTCTTAACAACAGCAGCACACAGGTCTACATGGCATTGAAGCCTGGTGAGCAAATTGATGAATCCTCAGGTGACCTGTTCTTCACCAGTACGGCTGAGGAATTCCGGACAGATCTACTATTAAGCCGCGATATCACAAGTCGCACCTTCAGTTTTTATTATCCGAGGACACGTCCTGAAAAGAAGGAACGCTTCGCCATTGTCAGCAGCACAAATGCCAATTGGTCGGATTGGGCTGATCTGAATGAGCATGATTATGAAGCCAGTAAAAAAGACCTGGTCGAAACAACGATCAATGCGTTGGAAAAGTACATTCCCGGTATCCGAAATAAAATTGACCGCGCCGAGGCTGCGACGCCACGTACTTTCAACCACTACACGCAGCACGAAATGGGAGCCAGTTTTGGTACCAAGTTCGAAGGTTTGGGGGTAAGTCGAGCATTGCCGCAACAGGTGGGTGGTATGTATCACGCGGGAAGTGTTGGTATCATCATGAGCGGCTGGTTGGGGGCGATCAACTATGGTGTGATCGTCAGTAACGAGGTTGATCAACAACTCACCAGCGAGAGCCAACACACTTGAAGTAGGATCCGTCGTCATGAGTCTCTGTCGCTATCAGGATGAGCAGGGCAAGCCCCAATATGCTTTCTATCGCCCGGGTGCTATTTGCCCGCTCAAGAATCTCACTGATGAGCCACCCGCGGACGGTGATGTTTTTTCCATGGATGCAGAGCGTCTGGCGAGTTTGCATCCCAAGGATGAATCGCAGTGGGTGCCCGAGCCCGACCAATTGCTTCCCGTAGTGGGGCAGCCTGGCAAGGTGATTTGTATCGGCCTGAACTATCGGGATCATGCCATCGAAACAGGAGCGGAGATTCCTGGCGAGCCTGTCGTTTTCAGCAAGTTCAGCACAACCTTGGTGGGGCACGGTGATTCAATTCGCTTACCGAAAGTCTCATCCGAAGTCGACTATGAAGCCGAGTTGGTTGTCGTGATTGGAAAGAAGGCCAAGCATGTCTCTGCCGCCGCAGCGATGGATTATGTTTTCGGGTACACCTGTGGGCATGATGTCTCTGCCCGTGATTGGCAAAAAGGGCGACCCGGTGGTCAGTGGTTGTTGGGCAAGACTTTTGACACGTTTGCCCCCACAGGGCCCTGTATCGTGCCTTCGAGCGAGGTTTCTGACCCCGCGAATCTTCGTGTGCGGATGCATCTCAACGGTGAGGTTGTGCAGGATAGCACGACGGCCCAGTTGATTTTTGACATTCCAGCTTTGATTGAGCACCTGACAAAAATCGTGACGCTATTGCCCGGCGATTTGATCTTCACGGGGACGCCGCCAGGTGTGGGTGCCGCTCGTAACCCACCTGTGTTCCTTCAGCCAGGCGACGAATGCAAGGTTGAGATTGAAGGCATCGGTACCTTGGTAAATAGTTGCATTGCCGATCAGTGACCTGCTGCCGTCGTTCTGGTTTGCGGTAGGAATGGCACGCCTGTGTGATGACTCGACTTGCGAGTCTTGCGGCCCCTGATCAGTGGGGCTACCAATATCAGTGGGGCTACCAATGGCTTGCCGACTCATAGGCAAAGCCAGTTTCTGCGTCATACCAAATTGCGAAGCCGGCACCGTTGTCGGCTGTCGGTCCTTGGTAGAACACTACCTCAGAAGGACGCGGCCATCCGAGTCCACCAAAGTTCTGATCGAAGTCAGCTTTTGTGAGGGTGATAAATTCGGGTGATGTTTTGCCTTCTTTGGAATACTCTCCGAATTCTTCCCAGACGGCGTCAAACCAGTTTTCCAGAAATTCAGATTCAATCAGGTAGCGGGCTCGGTATCCACGCGCAAATCGATTAATGGTCAATTCACGAGCGTCTGGCGGCAGGTAGCGTTCCACCCGTGGATCACTGACCGTCTGTGTTACATCGTATTCAAAAACCCCAAATCGGCTTTTGTCCATGAAGTGCATGATCACGCTGCAAGACGGGATGAAGGCAACCAGCACCATTGGGAAGCCCCACAGGAAAACCCTGGAGCGTTTCTTTTTGATGGACGGCGCGGTTAATACGGCGATTCCCAGTAAAACGCCCAACGTCCAAAAGGTGATCTTAAAAGGAAGGACGAGGTGCCATAGCATCTAGCGTTTGCTCCGAGTAATTAAGTAACAGGCAACGCAAGCATCGTCTCGCGTTTCTGTCGGGTCCCCCCTCCGGGAGGCAGACCCCAGTCTGATCCATACACCCTCGATCGGAAAGTGCTTGGCTTCGCAGGACCGTTATTGGTCTTTTCTCACACGTCAGGTTGCATGCCGCTCACGAGGATCATGAGTCAGGGTAATCCGCCACGTAGATAGCCTTGAGCTCGGTGTAATCCGTGAAGGTTTCTTCACAATTGACTCCGGCTCCCGGGCCGCCAGAAATGCCTTGGCCAGCGTAGGGCAATCCGTATGCGATGGTGTTGTGGCAATTCACTTGGCATGTTCCGTCTCGGAAGCGTTTTGCGAGTTCAACACCACGCGAGATGTCTTTGGTCCACACGCTAGCGCCCAAGCCGTAGGGGGTGCTGTTGGCGAGTTGTAACGCCTGCTCGGTATCTGTGACTGGGCAGATCGTCGCAAAGGCATGGAAGACTTCCGCTGGATTGCAGTTCA
>JBPCVE010000180.1:0-3167 GCA_051010795.1 Rubripirellula sp. | reverse complement strand
CACCGCGACGCGTTCAATCGCCGCCGCACTTCCGCCTGAACACCTTCGAATGAGTCAAGTTGCCCTGTTGCGACCGCTTCGCGGAGGTCGGCATCGGGAATCGTACTCTGCAGAAAGTAGCTGAACTTCGCGGCGAAACGCTGTTGCGGCGTGAGATCGTCGGTGTTGAGCAGCAGAAACGGCGGCGAGGCGAGGATTGCGACGATGCCTTCCTTGAGAGCCGCAGCATCTCCCAGACTTTGCTGTTTCGACTGCACGAGTTGCACGATTCGATCGAGCTCGCCGTCACGAACTTCGCGCCGCCAGGCCCTCTCGGCGATCGGTCGCAGAATCGCCACAGCGTCTTCTGCGGCGGGATTGTTGCCAAGCAAAACGACTTGCCGTCGTGGAGGCCAGGATTCGAAGAACGGCCCTTCCACGGAGCCCTTCAGGATCCGTGGCCTTGGACCACGCCAGTAATCGACCCAGTGATGCCAGCTTTCGGGCCTGAGTACCCGGCGTCCGGGTTTGGTCACAATCGCTGCTGCAACTCTTTCGTAAAGTGCCGGGTCGTGCTCCTTGATGTACTCGCCAGCAATCGCGTTTTGGAATTTGAAATTGCCATTGCCTCGCAGTGTGAGTCCGTCCGTCGGATATCGGAGCCGCAGTCGTGTCCCTGCTGCGAGCCACTCCTTCAATTCGATCTTCGTCACTTGATTGTCGGGGAGGTCATAAGTCCGTTCGCGGTTCCCCATCACGACAGTCAACCGGATTGGATCGTCATCGAATATGCCGGTCTTCTCCGGTTGGTACAGTCCGCGATCCAGCCCGGTACAGTGGAGGGAGATCTTGTACCACCCCGTAGTTGGCACGACTGGAAGTTCTTCGAAATAGGCCAACTCTTTGGGATCACGAAAATCGAATCCTTCGGTATTTCCTCGTCGCTCGGGGCGTTTGATGTTCTGACTGGTATGAGCGGACAGTATTTCTGTGGGCTCGATCTCATACAGTTCTGGCGTCGGTTGTTCTCCGGAGAGGATCGTGGCTTCCATGATCCGCCGTAGTGATTCTATGTATTGCTCGAGGTGAAAGTTGCTGAAGCCAAGCGTCTCGCCGTGCGTGTCAAAACCTTCGTGCAGCGAATCTCCAATCAGGTTGTCCGTCGGCTGATGCGTCCCGACATCTTCGATCAGCAGGACTTCGCGGACGCTGTTCTCAAACTCCCGGTTGTTGAGTCGCCTCGGCGGAATGCGATAGAAATGCTCCGACTGCTCTGCATAGTGCTGCACCTGATCAGCAAGAAATTGAACCATTCGTCGGCGGTCGGCAGACGTGACCTGACCCTTTTTCGCCGGAGGCATTTCACCGGCTTTCACGCGATCGAGACTCGCCGTCCACAGATCCACGTTCTCCTTCGTGGGATGCTTTCCTAGATCCCAAATACTGAAGTCACCCTTCGGTTCTGCACCGCTGTGGCATTTGGCGCAGTGCATCTTGACCAGAGCTTGGTCGGCGACCGATGCGCGGACTGAGCAGAGGATAGTCAACACCAGTAAGAACAGGCGGACGTTGTGCCGGGACGTGGACGGAGCGGGCAGATACATGAACAAATCCGATATGAAAGCCTTATTCGTTGCGTCTTGAGCGGTTTCAGGCTGAGGTCAGCTCGAACGCCCCGGTACTGGTGTTGAACGAGTTGCGTTCGATCCCGAACCGCTGCATCAAAGTAACGTACAGGTTGCACAGCGGCATGTTGCTGCCGCTGTTATCGCGGGCATCGACGTGACCACGATGCTTGAACCCGCCACCGGTCACGAAGATGGGGAGATTCCGGTTCGAGTGCGTGCCGCCATAACCCATTCCGCTGCCGAACAGCACGATGGTGTGGTCAAGCATGCTCCCCTCGGCATGGGGTTCCTGGATGCAATCAAGTTTCTTCAGGAACCTTGCCAATCGTGCAATCTGAAAGGATTCAATGGACACCAGCTCTTTGACAAGATCTTCTCCACGACCATTATGAGTGCAACCGTGGTAACTGCGATTCACTCCGTCGATGTCTGTGTAGTTCAGTTCGGCCGGAAATTCAACGCTTGCCACGCGAGTCAGGTCGGTCTCAAAGGCATAGGCGATCATGTCAAAGATCGCGTCGTACCGTTTTGCAATCGTCGTCTCACCAACGAAGTGCTCGGAGATATCAAACGTGGGCTTGTCTCGGTCCAGCCATGTCGTTCGGTCAGCAAGAGAGCGTTCCAGTTCTCGAATCGACGTCTGAAATTGATCGAGCCGATCACGATCTAGACGACTTGCGTGCTGAAATGCGTTCTCAAACTGACTGCCCACAGTATCAAGGATGCTCGCGTTTCGATCCAACATCTGCCGCCGCTGCGTTTTCTCTTGCGGCGTGAGATTGAGAAACAGATGGTTGAAGAGTTCCTGCGGATCGGTGATCGGCATCTTCTCGACGCCGTTAGCAGTCCAGCTCATCCGGATTCCTGAGTCGAGTGCGGCGCCCACCGACGAATAACGGACCTGGCTGCCGATGTGCCGAGCAAACAACTGATCGAGCGACATATTTTTCTCTGGAAATGCTTGTGCGTCCGTCGGCAGCACACCACTGAGGAACGAAATCTCCCGCCCATGCCCGCTAACCATGTTGTGGTCAGTATGCGAGATGATCGTCAAGCGATCCTTTAGCCACTCCAGCGGCTGTAGCGTGGGAGAGATCGTAAAGTTCTTCCCAAAGTCCGTTGGAAAAAAATGTTCCGGATGCATCCCGAATGGGTTACCAACCACCAGAAAACGCATGCGTGTTACTGTCGGTGCAGGTGCGGCACTTGAAAGCGAGTCCAGCAACGGCAACGCAAGCGTACCTCCAGCGCCCTTGAGAAGCATGCGTCGATTTGAGTTCATTCCATCACCATTGGGTTAATTGGCGTTCAATTTGACGAGTCATCTCGCCGCTTCGAGATAGGAGTCGCTGGCAAACATGTGCGTCAAACCGGACCATGCCTTTCATTACTGCCTAGTCAAGCGTACGAGGATCCGTGTGACTTACCATTCCCTGACCTCCCCCCATAGAATTGCACCATTGTGAGTGAGAGAATCTTGCTCGGGCGTACCGCTCGGAAAGGACTTTCAGAATGCCTCAGAAACGTCACACAGTGGATCAGGTTGTTGCCAAACTGCGT
>JBPCVE010000179.1:0-26492 GCA_051010795.1 Rubripirellula sp. | reverse complement strand
GGCCAGTCACCAAATGAGTTGTCAGCTGCGTGAACGATTACCAAGCCCCCACCGTTCCGCACGAAATCGTCGAACGCCTGATTCGTGGCATCAGGCCAAGGTGCTGCATTCCATCCAAAGTTATTGACCACGACATCGTAGTTATCGAATTTTGGTTTAAAGTCTGGGTCCGGCTTGGGCTTGGGCAGGTCTTGGTATGACTTCCCATCTTTGAGAGGAAAAGCCTTTAGTAGGTCGCCTCCTTTCCATGTGAATTGTGTGCGTTCCACATCAACCGTGAAGCGTCCTGATTCTTCAAGGTACTTTTTCATCATGGCCGTTGTTTTTGGCCACGCACCATGATTGTTTTGACCATCAATGATTAGTGCTTTGAGCTTATCTTCTGCGCTGACACTCGTCGTGAGTGTGACGATTGCGGTGGCCGTCAAAAGTAATACGATCAGACGTTGCATTTCAGGTTTCCCTTTGAGTGGCGAGGTTAGGTGCGATTCAATCAGCCACCGGGATGCTTGAGAGTCCACTCAAGGCAGGCTGGTGTTTGTTGATTGGTGTGAAACACGCTTCGTGAATTATTGTCAGCTTTGCGAATCCTGATATTCCGCAATTTTGGCCATTGATTCCTTCAGTTGGTCATACAGGTCTCTGTATATCGGAAACAGCTGGTTGTATTGTTTTGTTGCAAGTCGGTTTGCAGGCGTTTCATCCGCAACTCTAATCGTCGCTTTGCAGGCAGATTCAATTGAACGGTATGCTCCATCGCCGACAGCCGCAAGCAAGGCCACTCCGAATGCTGGTCCCTGCTCTACTTCCAGCGTGGTGATTTTCTTGCCAAATACATCTGCTTGCATCTGACGCCACATCGGATTCTTGCTGCCACCTCCCGAAGCCCGGATTTGACGTACAGGCACATCAAGAGATTGAATGATGTCGAGGCTGTCGCGAAGCGCGTAGGTGATACCTTCCATCACGCTTCGTGTCATATGGCCTCGAGTGTGAGTGAGGTTCATGCCAACGAAACTGCCTCGTGCATTGGGATCTGCGTGGGGTGTTCTCTCTCCATTGAGATACGGTAGGAACAGTAAGCCATTGCTTCCAGCAGCGATCGCAGCAGCTTCAGCAGTTGCCGCTGCGTAACGGTTTTTTGGAGCAGTCCCAGCTAGACCTTGTAGAACGGAATCAACCCACCATTGCAGCGAGCCGCCGCTTGTGAGGTTGACACCCATCATGTGCCATTTGCCGTTCACCGCGTGACAAAAAGTATGAAGCCTGCCCGTTGCATCGTATTGGGGTTCGTCGCTGTGAACGAACATCACGCCACTGGTTCCGATCGAAGTGCTGAGGACTCCTTTCCGTACGACGCCATTCCCGACAGCACCCGCGGCGCAGTCCCCTGCCCCGCCGACGACTTTGCAGTCCATCGTCAAGCCAAGTTTCTTTGCCGCTTCCTTCGTAAGCGTGCCGGTCACTTCATCGCTCTCTACCACTCGAGGTAAAATCTGCTCATCAAGTTCAAGCTTGCTCAGTAGGCGTTTGGACCACTTTCGTTTCACAACGTCCAGCAACAGGGTTCCGCTGGCGTCGCTGACTTCTGTGACAAAATCACCTGTCAAGCGTCGACGAATGTCATCTTTTGGTAGAAGGACCTTCGCTAGCTTTTCGAAGTTTCTTTTTTCCTTGTTTCGAAGCCAAAGTATCTTTGGTGCTTGAAAGCCAGTGAGTGCCGGGTTGGCTACCATCTTGATCAAGTTCTTGCGCCCACCTGCGGCGGCCGTGATTTGGTCACACTCTGCGGCTGTTCTTTGATCGTTCCACAGTAATGCCTTGCGGATGACTTGATCTTTCTTATCAAGGAAAACTGAGCCATGCATCTGCCCGCTCAGGCCGATGGCTTTGACTGCATCTGGCTTTAGCTTGGCCTTCCGCATGACGGCACGGACAGTCTTGACAGTGGCCTTCCACCAATCTTCGGGATCCTGTTCCGTCCAGCCCGGGCGGGGCTGGTGGAGTGGATATTCGGCTACAGATTCAGCGAGGACTTTGCCTGAGACGTCAATTGCAAGTGTCTTGGTTCCGCTCGTACCAATATCAATTCCTAGGTAGCAACTCATGTCTCGGATTCTCCTGCCTCGTACTGCGAAAGACTGTGTGAACTCTGGGCCACTATAATGCGTAACAACGCTGGACTTAACCCACGCGGAAGAGGTTTGCCTGCGTTGTTGCCCAAATCAATCGATTCCCGACGTGATTCCCCTGCCACCACGAGCCTGATCTGTGACACCCGCCGATTTCCCCTCGGACCGACGTCGATTTCTGGTCGGCGCAACCGCCGTTGTTGCCAGTCTCGACGTGGGCTGCAGCAAGCAGACGCCTGTCGCAGCGCCCACTGCCCAAACGCGTAAAGATGTACCGCTGCGAGTTTTGCTGGTGGGTGAAACTGATGATAAAAATGCCATTTCAAGAGGATGGCAGGCGGTGTCGGAGCAGGAGATACAGGTCGATGTGCTGCCATTGAACAGAGCCGATCCCGGCGGCATCAGTGATGCCTTTCTGGCGGGAGCGAAAAAAGCTGATGTGGTGATCTATCCACTTGTGCTTGTGGGGCAGGCAGCTCGCAATGATGCAGTGGTAGAGATGACCGCTGATGAAGTAAAGCGAGTCGAATTAGAAGTCGGGTCCTTATTTCCAGCTGCCCGCAATGGCGCGGCTCGTTATGGTGGATCAACCTACGCACTACCGCTTGGTTGTCCGTTGCCTGCCGTCGTCGCGCAGTCTAAGGTCGAGCCACTGGAGTCATGGGAGGACTACGATCGGCTTGTGGAAAATGAGTGGGACGGTTCGGCAGCAGAGCCAACGGCGGCGGGTTGGGCGGGAATGATGTTCTTGTGGCGTTGCAGTGGTATCAGAAACTGGTTGTTTGAGCGAAAAGATCTGAAGCCGCTCGTGAACACCGAACCGTATGTGAATTCACTTCAACTCATGTTGAGGACCAATCAGCGATATGCAAAAAAAGATCAGACACCGGATCAGATTTGGACGCTAGTCGGTGAGGGAAAGCTTCGTGGTGGGATTGGTTTCCCCACGCGACGGTCGCGTGCAACTGGCAATACGTTCGTGTTTGCTTTACCAAGGGCAGTGAATCTTTCCAAGGTAGTGCTTGATCCCTTCTCGCCAGTCATTTCGTTATCAGCGAGTTGTCGGCAAACCACTGCGTCGAAACGTTTCGTGGAATGGTTGTGCGGAGGTGAAGGTAGTCGCTCGGTACGTGGCCAAGTTTCCGGTATGACTGAATTGCGGGGTGTCACGTCATCCAGTGGTGCTTCGTCGCCCTACGATGAGTGGCTGGCAGGGCAATTGCAGGTACCTCTGACCGCGCCCTGCCTCCAGTTGAATGGTGCGTCGGACTATCTCACGGCGTTGGATCAGAACGTGCGTCGTGCTTTGGGTGGCCAAGTTACAGCGCAGGAAGCTTTGGATGAGGTGGCCACGCAATGGGCCAGTCTTACTTCTGCTTCTGGCAGGGACAAACAGATGAGGGCATGGCGTATGGCTCAGGGAATGCGTGCCTGACTGATGCTGTCGACGCACGTGGTCGATGGACGCGGGGAGGATGCCGTACGATTTTGCTGGGCTGTTCTCAATATGAATCCCAGCATGAAGAAAGGCACGTGGTAACCACGTGCCTTTCGGTCTGTCTATCAGTTCACTTCGTTTACCATGCCGGCAGCGGGACTACTCGTCGCTGGCTTCTTCGGGAGTCGCAGCAGCGGCAGTCGTCTCTGCTTCATCGTCTGCTTCATCATCAAATGCAGGCTTCTCAGCAGCTACATTCCCGCGGTCGTTTTTGCCGACCAGTTCCAAGATCGCCCTTTGACCAGCATCACCGAGGCGTGGCGTTGCCAATCTCAGGATTCGGGTGTAGCCACCTGGTCGATCGACATAGCGCTCAGCGATCGAGTCGAATAAGATCTTGGCAGCTTCTTTGTCACCAATCAGTTGGATGACTCTTCGTCTCGCAGCGACGACTGGCGCGCGGGCATTCGCCCATTCCTGCCACTCATCACTTTGACGCCATTTTTTCCACTCGTCGCTACCACGCTCAGCTGTCGTTTTCATCCGTTCAGCATCTTCCGCTGACGAAATGGTTTTCTTGGCGATCGTGATGCACTTCTCAACGAGAGGTCGTACTTCCTTTGCCTTGTGAAGCGTGGTCGTGATACGGCCAGCTACCTTCGGTGCATTCTCATCGAGGCTCGCGTCTCGTTCGGTCAAAAATAGCGCGCTCGCAAGGTTCTTGAGCATCGCTTTGCGATGGCTCGGGCTTCGTCCCAGGGTGCGGCCTCGTCTTCGGTGACGCATGGCATCAAGTCCGTCAAATTATGTCGTTAAGGAATTAGTTGACTGCGATCCACAAACCATTCTCTAGAAGAGAGGTTGGTTAGGGACTCGCATTCCAAGGTGTAGGCCGTACTGTGAAAGTTTTTCGCGAACCTCATTCAAGGTTGTGTCGCCGAAATTGCGTACTTCCAACAATGTGTCTTCGGTTCTCTGAACCAAGTCACGTACGGTCTGGATATTTTCGCTCTCCAAGCAATTGTTGGCACGAACTGACAATCGTAAGTCAGCAAGTGTCATGTTTAGCTTCGCTTCCAGCTGGGCTTCTGGCGATCCAGCACCACCACGGGCGGCCGAGAAAATGCTCGGTCCGAGTTCGCGGTACTGCACGAAAGGATTGAGGTGCTTTCGCAGGATCTTTGCCGATTCCACCAAAGCCATCTCTGGATTGACTGAACCATCGGTCCAGATTTCCAGATTCAGCTTGTCGTAGTTTGTTTTCTGTCCGACACGGGTTTCTTCAACCTCGTAACGAACTCGCGTTATTGGGCTGTAGACAGCGTCAACAGGAATGATGCCAATCTCATGATCCACCGCGCTGTGCTCGGTGCTTGGGACATAGCCTCGACCATTCTCCACCACCATTTCCATCATGAATGGAACGTCGTCGGTGAGTGTCGCAATGACGTGATCCTTGTTGATCACTTCCACATCCGAGTCAGTTTGGACATCGGCTCCGGTGATCACTCCCGCCTTATCACTTTCAACGGTGATAACACGGGTCGCTTCACTGTGATTTCGAACCACAATACTCTTCACGTTCAAGACAATTTCCGTGACGTCTTCAAGCACGCCTGGGATCGTCGTGAACTCATGCTGAGCACCGCGGATCTTGATTTGAGTCACAGCGCTGCCCATCAGGCTGCTAAGCAGCACACGGCGGAGGCTGTTGCCAACACTCGCACCAAAACCACGCTCAAATGGTTCGGCAGAAAATTTGCCATAAGTTCCGGTGAGTGAATCGCGATCGACTTCCAAAGCACTTGGAAGTTCCATGCCGCGCCAACGAATGTGCATCGTGATGATTACCTCAGTTCTGAAAAACAGATGTGGGAGGTGAAGCTGCTGGGTTTAGTGGGTGTTGACACCCTTCATCAAACGAAACGAATGATGAATTGTTTTGCTGGTCGGATTCGTCCTGATACGGACGGTCTGAACTAGACGCGACGCTTCTTGCGAGGTCGGCAGCCGTTGTGCGGAATCGGAGTGACATCTTCAATCAATTTCACATTCAAGCCTGCAGCCTGCAGTGAAGTGATTGCGCTCTCGCGTCCGGATCCCGGACCCTTTACACGAACCTCAACGTCCCGCATGCCGAATTTAGTCGCCTTCTCAGCAGCTTGCTGAGCGGCACATTGTCCTGCGAACGGAGTACTTTTACGACTTCCTTTGAAGCCGCTCGTACCTGCACTGGCCCAGCAAAGCGTATCGCCTTTGGGATCAGTGATGGTCACGGTTGTGTTGTTAAACGTCGCGTGAATGTGCGCGATGCCGTTTGAGACATTGCGGCGAACGCGTTTCTTTTTATTTGACTTTGCCACGGCAAAGAATCTCTGGGAAATTTGGAGTGCGGGTTAGGAAAACGAGGGTGTCGCGGACTAACGCAAGTCCTTAACACCTTTCTTGCCGGCAACCGTCTTTCGCGGCCCTTTCCGGGTGCGAGCGTTGGTCTTGGTTCGCTGCCCACGAACAGGCAAGCCGTTGCGGTGACGAAGCCCACGGTAGGCTTTGATCTCACGCAATCGCCCGACGTTTTGGGCTAATTGACGGCGAAGTGGACCTTCGACCGTATAGTCACGCTCCAACAGCGCGGCGATCCGGCCCAGCTCATCCTCTTGGATTTCACTTGCCGCCCTCGCGGGGTCAATTCCCAATTTCTCACAAACCTCCCGTGCACTGTGCAAGCCAATGCCATAAAGGTAGGTGAGAGAATATTGAATTTGTTTGTCGTTGGGGATATCGACGCCCATCAAGCGGGGCATAACCGGACTCCGGAGAAAGGTCTAATGTTGATCAGGGCAAGGGTAAACCGAGTCTGAGCGGCGAAAATCGCAGCTTGTTTGACTGAGTGATCCCGAAATATACCGACCGGCCCCCTATTTGCTCAATGGGGACAGGCCATCATTTTTTGCAAGAATTTTCCCGAATCATTCTGAGAAACTCGGTTGGGACGTCATCCCGTGCACTTGCTGGGACACGAGTTTGTTCGATGACCCTGAACTGCGATAGGTCAATCGACAATTTTGTGTCGCCTTCAACGGTCGACCAGACCCTTGTAAGCCATAATTCATGGCAATGAGGTAACATTTGTCGGTAAATTTCTGCACCGCCGACCACAAAACATCGATCCTGACCTGCGATTTCCAGTGCTTTTTCTGGACTCGAGGCCGAATCAACCCCCTCGGATGACCAGTTCTGGTTCCGTGTGACGACAATGGTCCGTCGGCCTGGTAGCGGACGGCCGATAGAGTCATAGGTGCGTCGCCCCATGATCAGAACACCGCCCATGGTTAGCCGTTTGAAGCGACGTAGGTCGCTGCTCAACCGCCACGGCATGTCGCCGTCGAGCCCAATCACGCCCGTGGGGGTCATCGCAACGACGGCTGTTATTCCGCCTTGATCGCCGGAATCATTGCTTTTGTCGGTCAAACGGCCACCGGAGCCTTGATGCGGGGATGTGGGTCGTAACCAGTGAGAGTGAAGTCCTCGAAAGCGAACTCGCTCACCGATGCCGGGGTTGAGTTGATTTGCATCTTGGGAAGTGGCCGTGGGTGCCGTGAGAGCTGTTCGCGGGCCTGATTAAAATGGTTTTTGTACAGGTGTACATCTCCCAGCGTGTGTACGAACTCACCCACCTGCAGGCCGGTCACCTTGGCCATCATCATTGTCAGCAGTGCGTAGCTTGCGATGTTAAAGGGGACCCCGAGAAAAAGGTCGGCACTGCGTTGATAAAGTTGGCAGGATAAACGCCCACCCGCCACGTAGAACTGGAATAGCAGGTGGCAGGGAGGCAGTGCCATGTCGGCCACATCGGCGACGTTCCATGCTGATACGATCAACCGCCGTGATTGCGGGTTGGTTCGGATTTCGCTTTCGACGTGAGCGATCTGGTCAATGGTTGTCCCATCAGGGCTTTGCCAAGACCGCCATTGATGACCGTAAACCGGACCCAAGTTACCGTCCTCGTCAGCCCACTCGTCCCAAATGGTGACGCCATTTTCAGTCAGCCATTTGATGTTGGTGTCACCTTTGAGGAACCAAAGCAATTCATAGATTACCGACCGAATGTGGACCTTTTTTGTGGTAAGCAGGGGAAAGCCCTGCGACAGGTCAAATCGCATTTGGCGACCGAATAGCCCACGGGTTCCCACGCCAGTCCGGTCATCACGATCAATGCCGTGGCTGAGAACTTCGTCGAGTAGTTGGAGATAGTTGCGCATAAATCACACCAAGTGCGTTCGTTCTCTGTGTTTGCGAGTTGTTGAGTTCTCTCGCCATCTCAGTTGCCGTCGACCGTTGAGTCGGTAAGCATCAATCGATTAAGTCGGTAAGCACCAGTCGATGGTCCAGTGGCGGTCACTGGACATTTGAACGTGATCTTCGGGGATGCCAAGGCCCCTCGCAATGATGCGGATTTCGTTCAACGTCAGGGCGGCGTGCAGGGACTGTCGGAACAGTTGTTGTCCGTTCTCGCTTTCGCTGCCGCTGTAAGCTTGAACCATGTTCTCGATTTCCGCCTCGCTTTCGGGGCGGGCCAGATCGCGAATGAAAATGCGGCCGCCATCACGAGTCAGGCGAACTGCTGCCTCCAGTCCGGCGCGGGGTTCTGCTAAATGGTGCAGCAAGCTGTTGCTAATCACTGTGTCTGCCATTCCATCATCAAATTGCTCCATCGACTCCACTGCAACGTGGCTGAGCGAGATTCGTCCAAGGCATCCTGCGATGTCGATCTCCTGTTTCGCTATTTCGAGCATTTCAACCTCACCATCGGTTGCGATCACTTCGTAATCGTTGGATCTTTGGCACAGTTCGATCGGGATTCCGGCAGGGCCACATCCCAGATCTAACACCAATGGGCCAGTTGGGCCTTCGAGTAACTCGTCCACGAATTGCCGATTAACCGCAGAGTGGTCCATGGCATGGTATTCCGCAGCCTCATCGCTGGGGCTGAAAGTGTCCGGTTCGGGTGTCCTGTCCATTTTTTTTGCTTGAGGGCATCAGGGAATCGAGCTCCAAGGGCAAACCATGAGTCGACGCTTGGTGAATTAGTGCTGCTTCGCGAAAGTTGGGCGAGTAGGGAAATGATACGAGGTTTCTGGTGGCTCGTTCCAACGCGTGGCAGCGTCAAATCGTAACATCCTCAACCTGAACAAGGACTTCCAGTTGCAACAAGTCAGCCGAAAATCGACGTGAAATCATCGGTAGCTTGGTCTGTGCAGGCGTGGTTGGCTATCCTTTCCCCTCAGCAGTCTGCAAGATCGTGTCTCGACTCTGTGTCAGCCTTTTGCTTTTGCCTTTGAAAGCAGATTTCCATCAAATTGAAAAGAAATCTGGCGGCCCATGCTCTCTGGGGGCATCGTTCGATTAGACTTCTGGACCCTCCGCGCGATTGCCCGATGTCCCCAGGACGAGGTGATCGCCCAACCGTCTTCCAGTCAATTGTCTTCCTTTGGGATTTTTAAGTCATGCGTTTCGCTCGTACCGCCCTGCTTGCTTCTGCACTCCTCGGATTTTTTGTCCTTGCTGGCTGGAAAGTTGCTGATTCTTCTGGCAAGCAATTGCAAACGTTTGCAGATTCATTTCTGTCAACGCTGGATGCTGATCAGAAATCGGTCGCCGTCATGGCTTACGATTCTCCGAAACGCGTGGACTGGCATTTCATCCCGAAGAAGAGCCGTAAAGGTCTCGTTCTGAGTAAAATGAATGCCGCTCAAAGAACCGCTGCTCTGAGATTGGTTCGGGCGGCCTTGAGCGAGGCCGGTTACGACAAGGCCAGCAAGATCATGCAATTGGAAGCAGTTCTTCGTGAACTTGAAGGTGAAAAACGAAATTGGGCTCGTGATCCTGATAAGTATTACCTGACTATCTTTGGGGCACCCAGCAGCACCGATGCATGGGCATTGAGTTTTGAGGGGCACCATTTGTCATTGAATTTCGCCTGCCGTGGTGGCGAGATTGTTGACAGTACTCCTCAGTTCTTCGCCGCCAATCCCGGTACGATCATGAACGAGGTCTCCGGGCCTTTGGGAAAAGGAACGCGTGTTTTGCGTGATGAGGAAGACCTCGCTTTCGAACTTGTGAATTCTCTCAGTGATTCGCAGAGTAAAATCGCTGTCATTAGCCCGAAAGCTCTCAAGGAAATTCGTTTTGCTGGTGAAGTTCAGGCGGTCGTCGGTGAGCCAGAAGGTATCCCCCAGTCAGGACTTAACACCAAACAAAAGGCTAATCTTGAAAAACTGGTCGCGATCTATGTGAATGCGGTTACCGAAGATGTTGCAAAGCAGCGCCGCGAACTGATTGCAGAAGACGGCTGGGAAAATGTGCACTTTGCTTGGGCTGGAGCCACTGAACCAGGAATTGGCCACTACTACCGAATTCGCGGGCGACGATTCCTAATCGAGTTTGCAAATACCCAAGCTGATGCCGCTGGAAACCCTGCCAACCATATCCACTGTGTCTGGCGAGACCTTACTGGTGATTTTGATCTGCCGAACAAATAGGGCATCGGATTTCGATTCTCTTCCAAGAAAAGACACCGCACTGGGGCATTGGACGTTGTTTCGGATCAGGCGTCTGCTGATGGCAACATTTCAAGCTACTGATCGCAGGACTGAGTAGTCTTTCCAGCGAAGTGCTGCTGGCGGGGATCGTGTTAGTTTGGCATCACGCTGGATTCTTGGTGTGGTGTGTGGTTGGCACTGCTTGCGAGTGACCACCCGCATTATCGGGAGTGCTGGGTTTTCGAGGTTCTGTGCAGGAATCAGGGTCTTTGCGGACTTGTAGAATGGAGTGCAGAAGACAGATCCGGCACAACGAAAAGGTTGACGCATGTTGGCATTCTTAAAACATCTCCGTAAGCGTTGGGAAGACTGGTGCGGCGATCATGAGATGGAATCGACGATTCGTAAGCATTTGACGCAGAACGGTTTTTTTGGTGGGACGGCTCGGTTGCGAAATGTGCGACTTGTGGCTGTGCAACGCCCCGGTTGGCTGCAGGTTTTTCGATTCGACGCGACGGTGCGGGTCAGGCCGGAAAACGACGATACCGACGGGCTTGCTCCCGAGGCGGAGTACCGGGAAGTTTTCGGGCTCGTGAAGGACGATATTCGCCACAAAATCAATACCGTACGGTTCTTCGAGCAAGAAGAGGGGCGGATCGAGTTGTTTGCTCGTTGGAGCGATGGGTTGATCTGCCTACGTGGTGCACATGGCCTTGCTGCACCTGACCTGTCCGGGCGATAGGCTCGGTATCGATGAGTCATTCGCTACTCAACATCTCTCTGCGCGGTAAGATTGTGGCCGTCAATTTTGCGGACGCCCGCATTGTGGGGCCAAAACTGCTTACGTTCGATCCAACCACTGGTTCGAGCGTAGAAAACTTGAACATTCCCAACTGTGCTGCGGATCGGTCTCAGAAACCAGTGCTTTCTGAATTGCGAAAGCTCCGCCTGTCGGGATCATCACTGTCAAATTTAAAGAAATCCGAATGCGTAACGTGTCGATCGCCCACCATCTACCTGTCTTGCTCCTTGCCGGCTTCGTTCCGTTAACGCTTGCATGGGGGCAAGATGAATCCGGTGACCCACCTGTGACAGCAGAAAAGTCTGCGGCTGAAACGGCTTCCGTAGCCGCAAGCGAGCCCGATGCAGATGGCGGAAATGAATCCACATTATTGTCCAAAACCCGCCAATTGACCTTTGAGGGAAGACGTGCGGGCGAGGGATACTTCAGCGCTGACGGTTCGCGAATGGTATTTCAGAGCGAGCGTGATGCGGCGAATCCTTTTTATCAAATTTATGTCACGGACCTTGAGACAGGAGACATTGAAAAGGTTTCGCCAGGTCACGGAAAGACGACCTGTGCCTGGATTCACCCAACCGGCAAACGAGTTCTTTTTGCGAGTACTCAGGATGACCCTGAAGCAAGAAAAAAACAGAAGGCGGAGATTGAACTGCGAGAGAGCGGGAAGCAGCGTCGGTACGCGTGGGATTATGACAAACAGTATGAACTTTATGCGAAAGAATTGTCCGATGGCACGTATCAGCGTCTGACCCATGCAGAAGGGTATGACGCAGAGGGAAGTTACAGCCCTGATGGAACCTTGATTGCGTTTGCATCGAACAGGAATGCCTTCACGCGTCAATTGTCTGAACGCGAAAAGGAGCTGTTTAAAATAGATCCAGCGTCAATGATCGACATCTTCGTCATGAACGCAGACGGTTCAAACGTTCGTCAGTTGACTGATGTGGTTGGCTACGACGGTGGGCCTTTCTTTTCACCTGACGGTAAGCGGATCTGCTGGCGCCGATTTGCGGAAAATGGGGCCACTGCCGAAGTTTACTCAATGGACATCAACGGCGGTGACGTCAAGCGTCTGACCAACATCGGGGCCATGAGCTGGGCCCCCTATTATCACCCAAGCAGTGACTACTTGATCTTCACGACAAACAAGCATGGGTTCGCGAACTTCGAACTTTATTTGGTTCGCGCCGATGGCAAAGAAGAGCCTGTGCGTGTGACCGACACAGATGGTTTTGATGGGTTGCCCGTGTTCTTGCCAGATGGCAAACGACTTTCATGGACATCAACAAGAACTGCAACCAAGCAGTCGCAGATCTTCATGGCCGACTGGGATGACAGCGCCGCTCGACATTTGCTCAAGCTGGATGCAAATACAACAGACGAAGACAAGTCAGCAGCTTTGGCAGCTGCGGAGTCTTCTGATCCAGGTTTTTTGCCCACGGATTCCATGCGGCATGTCGACTTCTTGGCGCGGCCAGATTTGGGCGGACGCTTGACCGGTACTGCTGGTGAGAGGCGAGCAACGGCTTACGTCGCTGCCTATTTGGAAAGTCTTGGGTTTGAACCTGCTGGTGAGAACGGCACCTTCTTTCATTCGTTTGACTTTCCTGCCGGTTCGAATTTGACCGACGCAAATCAGATGACTGTGTCCGGCAAGAAGCTCGAGCTCAACAAGAATTGGCAGCCGTTGGCTTTCTCAAAAGAAGGTGCGACGGGCGAGACGGGAATTGTCTTTGCTGGCTACGGGATGCAAATTCCCGCGAGCGATGGGACTCCAGAGTATGACAGCTACGTGCATCTTGCTGTCGGTGGTCAATGGGTCATGGTTTTGCGTGATATGCCGCAGGACATCACCGCCGAGCAACGTCAAAAGATGGCGAGGTACAGTTCGCCACGCAGGAAGGCATCGATCGCACGGGACTTAGGTGCCAAGGGAATTATTTTTGTCACTGGCCCCACGAGCAAAGTCAAGCATCAATTGATTCGCTTCGATCAAGCAGCCTCTCAGGCGAGTGTTAGCATCAGTGCTGTTTCTATTACGAATACAGTTGCCGAGGAGATTTTCCGGGCTGCAGGTCAGGACTTGGCGAAGAGCCAAAAGCAACTTGATGACGGTTCATTGCACCTCGGGTTTCCTTTGCAAAATGCCAAGGCATCCGCAACTGTTGGAATTGAGCGAAAACGTGGTGAAGGCCGCAACGTCGTTGCTCGTATGAATGCAGGCGAGCAGCCGGATAACAATGCACCTGTGTTGATTTTGGGGGCTCATATCGATCACCTCGGGACCGGAGGTGGGGGCGGCAGTCTGGCAAAGGATGATGAGCGTGGGCAGGTGCACGTGGGTGCGGATGACAACGCCAGCGGTGTCGCAGCCATGTTGGAAATCGCCCAGTACCTTGCTGCCGAGAAAAAAGCAGGAAGGCTGAAGTCAAAACGTGACTTGCTGGTAGCGGCTTGGAGCGGCGAGGAACTGGGACTGTTTGGATCTCAGGCCTTTGCCGATGACTTCTATAAGCTCTATCCCGAGGCGCCGCGGCCACCCAAGACGGATGAAAAATCTGTTGATGCGGTCGCTCATGCTCACGGCACTACAACGGATGCAATCCCGCTGACGGCAGCGATCGCAGCTTACATGAATCTCGACATGGTCGGTCGCTTGCGGGAGAAATTAGTGATTCAGGGAATCGGTTCCTCGCCGGGTTTCGCAAGTGAAGTGCAGCGAAGAAACCTTCCGGTTGGCCTCGAGTTGACGCTCGACAAGACGAGCACCCGCTTGCCAACGGATGCTTCTGCTTTTGTGTCGCGTGATGTTCCTATTCTGTCGGCCTTCACTGGTGCCCACGAGGATTACCACACTCCTCGCGATACGCCGGACAAGTTGAACTACGAGGGAGTTGCTGACATCGCGCGTTTGTTCGCGTTGATCGGACGCGGGTTTTTGACGAGCTCCGAGGCTCCAGAATTCAAATTGGAGGAAGGCGAGGCTCAGAAGGATGCCCCGCGAGCGAGGCTGACAGCTTACTTGGGGACCATTCCTGACTACGTAGCAGGAGACGTCAAAGGGCTCAAACTAAGCGGCGTTGCTGCTGACGGGCCGGCCGCCAAAGCAGGAGTGAGAGGCGGAGACATCATTGTTCAACTCGCTGGAAGCAAGATCGAAGATATTTACGACTACACTTACGCAATTGAGGCGTTGAAAATCGGTGAAGAGGTCCAGATCGTCGTCCAACGCGGACCTAAGACTGTGACGATGAAAGTAACGCCATCGTCAAGAGATTAGCGATTCCTAATCGGCTGATTCCAAGACGCAGTGCCAGAATTTGTAAACGTTGACGAATCAATTGGCTGCGTTATCGCGTGATTCTGTTTTTTTATGCGACAACGGCCCGGTAATTGCTCCTCTTTCACCAAGCCGACACCACTCTGTCATTGTTGTGACTTAGCGGCACTCCTTAACGTTTTTTGCAGGTTGTTTTATGTTCTTCTTTGATCCTGTGTACTTTCTGTTTGTTATGCCACCTCTACTGTTGGGTTTCTACGCCCAGTGGAAAGTGAAGTCAGCCTTTCAGGAAATGAGTAAGGTTCCAGCGAGAATGAGTGGTGCTCAGGCTGCTCGTCGGATGCTGGATAATGCTGGCTTGTCCGACGTGGAGATCGAGCAGGTTGGTGGGAAGTTGAGTGATCATTATGACCCCAGGCACAAGGTTCTTAGGCTCAGTTCGGACGTCTACAACGGCCAGTCAATGTCCGCTGTGGGAGTCGCCTGCCACGAAGCCGGGCATGCGTTCCAAGACGCGAAAGGCTATGCCCCGTTGGCTATCCGGAACCTAGCTGTACCAGCAGCTAACTTTGGGTCCAGTGCCGGAGTACTTCTGCTGTTCGTGGGCTTGATTTTCAGTTTCCCGCCGCTCGCAGTCATCGGTTTGTTGCTCTTTGCATGTGTGGTTTTCTTTCAGGTCGTCAATCTGCCAGTGGAATTCAATGCCAGCAGTCGTGCTCGTGAGGAACTCGTCTCGCAGGGAATCATCGCTGGAAACGAAGAAAAGTATGTGGCAAAGGTCTTGAACGCTGCGGCCTTGACCTATGTTGCTGGCACGTTGCAGTCAATCATGACGCTGCTTTATTACGGAATGCGAGTTTTCGGCAATCAAAGATAGTGCTCGCTGAATGTTTGGCATTCAGCATCGTTTGCCTGCTGAAAAGGTTTGACCGATGAAGGTGTACCTGAATGCTGGTGACATTTCAGTCGAACACTGTCTTGGCGGGAGCGTGGCTTAACTTGCACACGCACTGCTGGCCACCGCCCCTCAGGATGACTTGCTGTCGAACCAGTCGAGGCCTAAGTCCAGCGACGTAGCCTGATGTGTGAGTGCACCGCTGCTAATGCGGTCCACGCCCGTGTCGGCGATGGCTGGTAGGGTTGCGATTCGCACATTGCCTGATGCTTCTAGTTCGACTGATGAGTTCCTGTCGTTCCGGATTGCCACCGCCTCACGTAGTTGCTCGATCGGGAAGTTGTCAAGCAATATAATATCGGGATTGATCGGTAAGACCTCTTTGAACTGTTTCAGATTGTCGACTTCGATTTCGACAATGTCGGGTGCGGCCAGGCGTTCGATTTTCGAACCACGCCATCGGAGTGCTTTTTCCGCAGCAGTGCTTGCCGCAATCGGTCCCCTGTGATCACCTGCCAAAGCGAGGTGGTTATCCTTGATCAGGAATCCGTCATAAAGTCCACTTCGGTGGTTGTGGGCACCACCGCAGTGCACGGCGTACTTTTCCAGCAAACGCCAACCTGGAGTCGTCTTTCGGGTGTCGTATAAACGGGCATCGGACTGTCGGATCGCTGCGACATAGCGGGCGGTAAGGCTCGCAATTCCACACAAGCGACCAACAATATTCAAAATGGTGCGTTCGCTAGTCAGAAGGTCACGGACACTACCCCGTAAAGTTGCGATTGGTTTTCCCGGTGTCAGCCTCTGTCCATCCTCAAGAGTCAACTCAATGTCCAAGTCGGCATCGAATTCATCGACAATCCACGGCACAGTAGCGAGACCAGCACAGACACCTTCTTCTCGGGGAACAATTTGACAACCACCTCGGCTTTCCGGTTCAATCAGGCACACGGTGGTCCAGTCGAGTGAATCACGTAGATCTTCTGCAATCGAAAGTCGAACAAGTGATCGAAGATCTGCCTCAAGCGAAGAATCGGCCGTCACGGTTTGGTAATCTTTGGCCGGTTTACGTGACGATTCGTCGCTCATGGAAACTCAGAATGGGTAGTGAAATGGGTAGCCGTGCAGGATCGGTTCGAGCACTCGATGTGGCAGAGTTGGGAAAATGCGTGCTGGGATCACCGAGATAATAACGCAGGCGGGACAATTTAGGGCGAGGTAGTCTTGCTTTGAATGCAAATTGCCTCACTCACATTTCTGCGTCGTTTTGAATGGCTCGTCTTTGCTGTGATAAATCCCTGCTTGCCAAAGTTGGAATTCGAGCCAAAGTCATCAGCATTTGGTTTACAACCACGATAAGAATCCACAGTTAGCGTGACGCCGCTAGTTGGTTCGATAATTTGACGGAGGGACTTCTGTATGGATCAATCAAAGGTTGAGCACGAGTTTGTGTTTGCAAGGCGGCCCGTGCAGTGGGTGATCTTCATCGGGATTTCTTGTGTGATTCTGGGAATGACGTATTCGAGAGAGGTATCAGTGCGATCTGGCGTAGAAGATGCCAGCAGGGTGGAATCAAAACCGGGTTTCCAGGAAAGTGGCTGGCTTGCTCAAGTCAATTTGAATTCAGCGAGCGCACGTGAGTTGGCTTTGCTAAGTGGTGTTGGTCCCGTCTTAGCGAGTCGCATTGTGGCAGACCGTAGCTCGAAAGGTGCTTTTGAATCTGTGGATGATTTGCAGCGTGTTCGTGGCATTGGCCCGGGGAAGATGTTAGATATTCGCGGGATGGCGATTGTCACTGAGTAGAGCGGCCATCATTTGGTAAGGTTGGTTGCTTTTTCCACGCAGGGTACAGTCAGGCTCCTACGTGTTGGGTCGTCGCTTCGCTAGGATGACGTAATCGCGGTGAGGACCTGCCTTGGTTCCCCGTTCTGTTTCAAACGTAAGTGGATCGTTCTTGATGTCAGAATCAGATAACAACCCAAAATCAGATGATCGTAAGGGGCGAACCGATGCGGCAGCGGAATTGGAACCCGCTCCATTCCATCTGCAGCGACCATTTGAACCGGCGGGTGATCAACCACAGGCAATTGAAGCTCTGACACGTGGATTCGAGGCAGGACGCAGCACTCAGGTATTGCTCGGGGCAACGGGCACAGGAAAGACGTTCACGATGGCGAATGTCATCGCAAATCTCAAACGACCTGCCCTGGTGCTCAGCCATAACAAGACGTTGGCAGCGCAGCTGTACAGTGAATTCAAAGAGTTTTTTCCAGAGAATGCAGTCCATTATTTCGTCAGCTACTACGATTATTACCAGCCCGAAGCATATATACCTCAGCGGGATGTCTATATCGAAAAAGATTCGTCGATCAACGAGGAAATTGACCGTCTACGCTTGGCGACAACAAGTTCATTGGTGAGTCGGCGTGATGTGGTAATTGTTGCTTCGGTGAGCAGTATCTATGGTTTGGGATCGCCGAAGGATTACAAAGAACTCATCGTGCCGCTTCACCGTGGCGAGAAGACTCGTCGTGACCATCTGTTGTTGAAACTTGTTGATGTTCTCTACGAACGGAATGATGTCGCGTTTGAACGGGGTAAGTTCCGTGTTCGTGGTGATTCCATTGAGTTATGGCCCAGTTACGAAGAGTTTGCTTATCGCATTGAAATGTGGGGCGACGAGATCGAGCAGATTTCAATCATCAAGCCTGTTTCCGGAGAGACCGTTCGAACCTTGGATCACGTCTATATCTACCCTGCCCGGCACTTTGTCATGCCAGAGGATCGTATTCAGAATGCTTTGCGAGTGATTCGCGAAGAATTGGCGCAACAATTGGAGACATTTCAGTCACAGGGGAAACTTCTTGAGGCGCAGCGTCTGTCAGCGCGGACGCGTTTTGACCTTGAGATGATGGCTGAGGTTGGTCACTGTCCTGGAATTGAAAATTACAGTCGACCGCTATCAGGGAAACCTCCTGGTGCGACGCCTGACACACTCTACGACTTCTTTCCGGATGATTTCATCACGTTTGTCGATGAGTCACATGTGACCGTGCCTCAGGTTCGGGCAATGTATGCTGGAGACAGAAGCCGTAAAGAGACCTTGGTCAGTCATGGTTTTCGATTGCCAAGTGCTTTGGATAATCGCCCGCTTAAATTCGATGAGTGGGAGGAACGGACTGCGCAAATCTGCTTCGTGAGCGCTACCCCTAATGACTATGAGTTGGAGCGCACGAAAGGTGAAGTAGTAGAACAGATTATCAGACCGACAGGTCTGCTGGATCCTGTGGTTGAGGTCGTTTCTGCACGAGGTCAGGTGAAACACTTGTTGGAGCAGATTCGTGAGCGGGCAGATAAAAATGAGCGTGTGTTGGTGACGGCGTTAACGAAGCGCCTTGCAGAAGATCTTTCTACGTTTTTTCAGGAACAAAATGTTCGGTGTCGATGGCTCCACAGTGAACTGGATGCTTTTGAACGTGTTGATTTGTTGCAGGAATTAAGGGCAGGACGATTCGATTGCTTGGTTGGGGTGAATCTGTTGAGAGAGGGGTTGGATCTGCCCGAGGTTTCACTTGTAGCGATTCTTGATGCTGATAAAGAAGGGTTCTTGCGAAGCGAAACCAGCCTTGTGCAAACCATTGGGCGGGCCGCTCGAAACGCAAATTCAAAAGTGATTCTTTACGCTGATAAAGTGACGGACTCGATGAAACTGGCAATCGATGAGACCGAACGCCGGAGGTCGATTCAGCAAGCATATAACGAAGAACATGGAATCACGCCCGAAACCGTGAGAAAGAAAATCACTGCGGGAATCGAGCAGGACGCTGCGAAAAGACAAAGAAATATTGCAGCCGCCAAGGAAGAGTCTGCAGCTGTTTACATTACTGTTGAATACGTTGACAACTTGGAGCGGGAAATGCTGGCCGCTGCTGAGGCTCTTGAATTTGAGAAGGCCGCGTCATTGCGAGATCGTGTCCTGCAGCTCAAAGACAATATTGGTAAGCCACTATCTGAAATAGAAATCGAAAAGCCAGCAGGCAAGGCAAGCGGGCAGCAGCGCAAACGACGCAAAGGTGTCAAGGCAGGTGGGCGAACCAAGGTGCCGAGACCCAAGAGGGGCTGAGCTTGGCGAGGAAAATCAGGCAGCTTTATTTTGTCGCTTCATTTGTTTTCGCAGTCGTCGTCGCTGGGCTTTGTTCATTGAATTCCAGTCAATCTCGTCTCCCTCTACTGACTGATCCCCTGCGTCCTGTTGAGGCTTTGGAGTTGTTGATTTGTTTCCAGCGGGGCCTCGCTGACTCTGAGGTTTCGGAGCCTCTGAGTCGGTCTCGTCCTGTGGTTTGCTGGTTTTCTTTCGACGCCAGCCCATGAGACCGCTTCGCGGTGTTTTTTCGTCTGCTTGATCTGGTTCCGTCTCTACCGTTTCCGTGCGTTGGATTGGCGTGCTTGCAGTTGCACTTGATTTTGTTTTTGATCGGGATGATGAACGTGTGCGTTTCTTGGTGTTTTCAGCATGCACAGTCGTTTGATTCGTTGGTGAATTTTCTTCTGACTCTGTTTGGGTGCCTGCGTTGCCATCGGAGGCTTTTGGGCCTCTCAGGCCAAACCATCGTCGCTTATTCTTGTCAGGAAGTGATTCTTGCGACTGTTTGGTACTTTCGTTGACTTGGTCTTCGTGAAGCACATTTCGCCTGGCCGCCGCTGTTTCAGGAGCAGATTTTTTCTGCTTGTTGATGTCACGCTTGACGCTGCTGTTCTGCTGGGTCAGCGTTGGAGATCCATCCTGTGTGGTCTTCGATTCAACTCCGTCGTCTGTCGTGCTTCGTTGCCACCATCGGCGTTTTGTTTTCGCGTCAGCCAAAGTTTCATCGCCTGGCGTGGAAGATTCTTCTTGGTTCGATTGAGGTTGAAAAAAGTTCGTTTTGAATTGCTGGAAACGATCCATCATGGAAACGCCTTCCACCTGCTTGACTTCTCTGTACAGCATTCGAAGGTAGGTCAGCATGGCGATCAAGATCGTCGTACAACCGAGCATCGGAGCTGTGGTTGCCAGGGTCCAGTATCCAGCAGATTCAATCTTCAGGATGTTCCATTGGACTGCTTCCGGGATCACGAACAGAATGCAACTCGTAGCCATCAATGCCAAAGCTGTCCGGCAATGCCAAAGTTCAGCAACCATTCTTAGGGCCAGTACTGCCCCACCGAAGGTGACGACAAGCCTTACCCAATCGTTTCCAGCTAAGGCGACACGTTTGCCGAACCCTGCGTCGATGATTGCACCGGTCCAGTCAACCAGTGATGCGAGTACGTTGATGCTTGCCAGAACACTGACGAGGGTGACAACCCGCCAGAGTCGGTAATGCCCTCCAAAGTCGTCATTGCGATATCGACGCAATTGGTAGGTCATTAAGGCGATGCCAGCAGTGACGGTTAACATGGCGACCATGCACCAACTGCCGAAACTGTCTGGGCGATCCAAGCGTAGCGGGCGAGCAATCATGGGACGTGTTGACAGGGGCGCCCAAGTGACGGCAGCGTAGTGCCCTGCACATAGAATGGTCGCCAACAGAAAGATACTGCCAGTGACCAGCAGCATGGATCTCAGGCGGACAGGAACCAGTGAGAACCAGCGACCGCGAATCCGTCGATGCACACGCGAGCCGTATGCCATTTGCGGACACCGGGCTTCGCGAAGCTTTTCTGCCGCACGTCGACTGGCAGCGGAGGTCGATTCATTTTCAGCTTGGTGTGCCGAATAGAGAACGCGTCGTCGTCGGTCGTTAGTTCGGCGGCCTTGTTGCATGATGCGTTGGCATGGGTTGGTGTGATTGAGATCACTCGCGTGGTTGCTAAAGTCCCAAGCATGGCGTCGCGTGCTTCATGGCATGGTGGGATCGCTTGCCACACACTAGGAAAATGCCTACGGCAGAGTCAATTGAGCTCTGGTTGCTATCAATCCAGGAAATCACGGGTGACGTTCGGGGCACCGCATTTCTTTTGACGTTTTTGAGCTACGAGCAACGTTTTCGTGGAAGAGCTTTAAACCGCCACGCTGATCATTGCGATTACCACGATTACGGCACCGGCCGCGACTTTTCCCAGCGTGCCAATTGTTCTCCCCCAAAAAGCTGCATGGCCGATGGGGAGACTTTCTCGCCACGAGCTACCGTTGGACCATTCGCCGAGCATGGCGCCGAGGGTCGCCCCGAGTCCGCCGAACAGGATTGCGGCGAGGACTGGCCCCACGATGGGAACCGGCAAGCCGACAATGGCACCAAGAATGGCACCTGCCATCGAGCCAATCATCGCGAGCAGTGTCGCTTTTCGGCTGGCTCCTGCCTTTTGAGCACCTAGGGCCGCTGCCACGAATTCGAAGCCCTCTCCAAGTAGAGCAAAGCAAAATGCCGCGACCACGGGGATGTAGCCAATGGAGGCATTACCGGTTTCCGGGCCGACAAACGCATAAATGAGTAGAATCAACACCGCAGCCCAATTGCCAGGCAAGGCGATTAGATTCCCTGCCCACGCGATCATGCACAGTAAGACCACTGTGATCGATATCAGGACAGTGCCTGTTGGTTCCAGCCACGCTGTCCATGCATTGGATTCCGCAAGAAGTGGGGCCACAAGTGTCACTGGCGCTGAGAACGCCAGATTTGCCATGTCCAGATTAACGGAGTGAGTCATTGGGATTTCAAATATCATGGAATATCCCGTTCAGGGTGAGTTAATTCAGACCAATCCGAATCGGTTCGACAGGGTATCAGTAACGTTTCGTCGCTAGATTACCGCTTTTGCAGACATTTTTCATGCTGCTGGATCGTTTTAGCGTTTATGAGGTGAACCCCAAGGGGGTGTCGTCGCGTCGACCATGGTGCCGCCAGAGTGTGAACGCTATTAGGTCGTTGGCGAGTAAGTGATCTTGGCACCAAAAATGGGGATTCGGAAACCTGTAAACTATTTTGACGGTAGAGAAGTCGTTCAGCGAGTCTGACGAAAACTACCGAGGCGGTTGAGTGTCCTCCGTTTTTTACCACTGGTGAACAGGGATCAAAGCGACCATGTCACAGAGTTTGTTGGAAACAAGTGTGCTTGTGTTGAATCGCTTTTACATGGCAGCACGTGTTATTAATGTCCGCCGCACTTTCACGCTGCTTTACCGTGATTGCGCTGAAGTGATCGAGAATGAGAACGGTCAGTACGCAAGCTACGATTTTGAAAGCTGGTGCGAACTGAGCCAGCTGACGAGTCTCGAAAAACAGGAGGGTGAAGATTACATCAGGGCAGTGAATTTCGAGTTGCGGGTCCCACGCATTGTTCGCTTGACGCGATTCGACAGGATGCCGGTTCAGGCAGTGCGTTTCAACCGCAAGAATCTGTTCGCGAGAGACGATCACACCTGCCAATACTGTGGACAGAATCAACCTGTGCACAAACTGAGTATGGACCATGTCGTACCCCGTTCCCACGGTGGCCCTACAACGTGGGAAAATATCGTTTGCTGCTGCCTGAGATGTAACAGTCGTAAAGGAGGTCGCACTCCCAAGGAAGCTCGAATGAAGTTACTTTCACGCCCGCAAAAACCACGCGTGAACCCCATTTTGGAGCAGTCGTCAGAAGATCCACGTTACGAGTGTTGGAAAACATTTCTGCAGGCTGCGGGGTAGATATGGGCAGCGGATCTTCGCGAGGCCAGCGGGCCACCAAAGCGGCTAAGTTTCTAGGCGAACTGGCGCCGCTGGAAAGCTGAGAAGATAAATTCCGAAAAACAAGAGCGATTGAGAGAGGTTTGATGCCGAGCCAGGCGGGCACTCGGCGGCTTTCTCTACCAACCGCCATCGGTTATCAGCCATACACCGGATTCACGAACTGCAACGGCCCTCATCACCGCGCTGGACGCGGATTCGACCAACTCGAGGATAGGGGGGAGTGCCAGACGCGAGGGATGTGTGGGAAGTGTCCCGACTGTCTGCTCATGCTTTTGGAGCTAGCGAGGTCGCTTCAGATGAGCAAACAGATACCCATTGTGCAGCCGTAGGAATTTCAACGGCCGATCATCCACAAAACTCAACATTTGGTGTGTGTTGAGCTAAGCGTCGATAAGCGGATCAGTTATCAGCGAGCGGCTCTTTTTTCTCTGTCAGGACTTCGCAATCACCCGACTCGGATTTAGTGGCGTTCAGCTCGAGATAACTTTTCCATTCTTCTGGCAGATTGTCCTCATGGAAAATTGCTTCCACCGGGCATTCGGGAACACAGGCTTCACAGTCAATGCACTCTTCTGGATGGATGTAGAGCATTTGATCGCCTTCGTAGAAGCATTCCACGGGGCATACGACCACGCAATCAGTGTATTTGCATCCTGAGCAGGGCTCAGCTACGACGTGAGTCATGAATCAGACCTTTCTAAGCTATTCAAATCTGGCGAACGGACACCGGTCACCGATTCGACTGGTGAACCTCGGTAAATATATCGTCTGGGCAAGCGTAGGACTCTACCTCAAACCGCCCATTGTGACGAGTTGGCGGGATTCTCGCGAATGGGCCGGCTTCCTCGCCAGACTGATTTTCAGGATCGGGCAGCTTAGGCCGAAAAATCGACGACTTATGCTGGGGAGCATATTTTGTCACCATTCGGTGATGTGCCTTTACTCGCCCTATCAAGAACAAGATTCGAGAGCTTAGCCGTGACGGTTTCTGAGCAGCCAATCCCGCTTCGGCTTAAGCCCACGCGGCAATTTCCCTTTTTGGCACGTCATCCGTGGGTGCATGCCCATGCTTTGGCTGAGGACGGTCGTGATCTGGCTTGCGGCCAAGTCATTGATTTGCTTGATCATGATGGCAACTGGATTGCACGTGGGATCTTGAATCCAGCCAGCCGATTGAGAATCAGGTTGTATGCATTTGATTCGGCGATTGCGATCGACGAGACACTATGGCGGAATCGAATCGATGCCGCTGTTCATCGCCGACGCGTGATGGATCCGCTGGACGAACAGGCAGCAGAGAGGCTGGTGTTTAGCGAATCGGACTTGATGAGCGGCTTGATTGTTGACCGATATGCTGATTGCCTCGGGGTTCAGTTCACCTCAGGGGCATTGTTGAGGTGGAGGGACTCGATCCTCGATTATTTGCAGCAGAGTCTGGGGGCACGCTCGATTGTCGCCCGTATTGATCCCCGCACAGCCAAGCATGAAGGAGTCGAGGAGGTGGAAACCTGTTTGGGCGAACCACTTTCGGCTCCGGTCGTGTACCGACAAAATGACTTGGATTTGGTGGTCGATTTGCAAAGTGGCCAAAAAACCGGAGGTTTTTTAGATCAGAGATGCAATCATCAGGCTGCGGCTCGCTATCTCAAAGGTCGCAATGTGTTGGATGTTTGTTGTTACACCGGTGGTTTTGGATTAGTCGCTGCCAAGCATGGAGCAGCGGAGGTTCTAGGAATCGACTCCAGCCAAGTCGCGCTGGATGCAGCCAAGACAGCGGTTCAGCGAAATGGTCTGCGTTCGATTGATTTTGAGAAGGGTGACTGCTTTGACACGCTTAAAAAATACGGCCAAGACGGGCGAGAATTTGACGCCGTGATCCTAGATCCACCTCGGTTTGCGGGCTCGCGCCATCAAATCGATAACGCATTAAGGGCTTATGGGCGGCTCAATTCCCTCGCGTTAGACATTCTGGTCCCAGGCGGGATTCTCGTCACCTGCAGTTGTTCAGGACGCGTTTCGAGGGCGGACTTCCTTAATATGCTTCTTGATGTGGGCCGTCGACGTCGTCGGGACATGGTTGTGATGGAGAATCGAGGACCCTCACCAGATCACCCTGTCGCCATTTCATGCCCAGAGAGTGACTATCTTAAGTGTTTGATAGCGGAAATTCGCTAAATCCCAAAATTTTCGAGGGTATAATGTAGGGTGGATTCAGAAATACTCGAATGACTAGTGTATGGATCCTGATTATAATGAGGTGGTCCGTTTTCCAGCCTCGTCGCAGAATATCCCACGTGTGGAGTGCCCTATGTCGGGCGTAACGCTAAAAATCCTTCATGGAGCCGACCGCGGCAAGATCTATGAAGATCTTGCTCCGCCTTTGACTATTGGGCGAGAGGAAGGTAACGAGATTCAACTCAATGACGAACGTGTCAGTCGCTGCCACTTCAAGGTACAGCGAGACAACGATCGTCTTGTTTTGACTGATCTCGATAGCACCAACGGCACCAAGGTGAATGGTGTGGAGTGCCAACTGAAAATATTGCGTCATGGTGACCTTATTTCGGTTGGGCGAAGTTTGATGTTGGTTGGATCTGAAACACAGATCGCAGCGCGGCTTGCGGCGATGGGGAATGAAAATCCAACGGTGAGTCGTGATGAACACAATGGCGACGGGGCGATCGCATTGAATCTCGGTGCTGAACCCAAGTCACCACATCCCGCAGAGATCATTCAGGTACAGGAGGTGCCGGATATCCCCGCTGATTTGTCTCCGGGCCAGAAAGCTCAACTTTGTGAGATCCTTGATTATTTGCAGTCGCGGTTGAAACGTCTTATCGAAGCCGCGAGAACAGATGAAAACAGTCAGGAGGTCGTTTTGAAAATGGCGTCTTGGCAGCGAATGCTTGACACTCAGTCCAAGCTGGCCAACATGGCTCGTCAAATCGCAGACCCGGATTGGCCAGACTCATAGAACATCCGGCACTCCCCGCTCGCGCTGTTCGCGAACTGACAGATGATCAGAATGAGTGGTGAGGCAAATTCACGAATCGTGTTCGGCATCTCGATTCGCGTTTTCTGTAAGTGGAAAAGACGAATGTCGCCTTGCCCCTACCTACACCACACTATTTAACGTTACCGCGACGCACCAAATCCACCTCATGTGTTTTTCGTGATCACGGTGCCTAACTCACAACCGTACCCGATTTTGAAGAAAGAAGTCGTTTCAATAGCTCGCGAGGAGTTGTTGGATTAGATGAGTTCGTTATGCACGGATCGATTTGCTGTATCGTCAAGAAGTTCGTGGAAACGAATCATGGTCCCGAGGCATGGGAGGCAATGCTGGAGCATGCAGGTCACAAGGGCTTGGTTCTGTCGCCGATTGGAACTTATCCGGATGAAGCGGTGTTCGCCTTGATAGGTGCTGGGTGTGAGTTGCTGCAGGTGGAATTGGAAGACCTGCTACGTGTTCTGGGGCGTTTCGCTGGGCCTGAGTTGATTGGCTTCGCGGGAACGATGTTGCATCCGGATTGGAAGACCTTTGAATTACTTTCAAATGTTGAGTCTTTGATCCATCGCACGATTCGGATGCAGAATCCGACAGCGCAGCCCGCAAACATCCAAGCCTTCCGTTTGAGTGACGATGAGGCTCAGATTGTCTACTCATCGAGGCGTGGCCTTTGTACGCTCGCTC
>JBPCVE010000178.1:0-53802 GCA_051010795.1 Rubripirellula sp. | reverse complement strand
GCCTGCTTGGCTTCGGCCATTGCCGCCAACAATTTCATCAAGTCAGGGTAGCGCAAACGCATATCGCTACCACCGAACAAGAACGCGCTTAGCAGCACCGCCGATACGATAGCGATCAACACGAACCAGACATTGCCACCGCTTCTCGGCTCAGAACCATTTGAATTTCGTTGCTTGTCGTCACTCATCAGCTAAATTCTTGCGGGTAATACGGGCATGGGCAGGAGGTGTGCAGCCTGCACCTTACTAAAAAATATTGGAAGGACGTTCGCATTCGTGTTGCAATCGGCCGCTCTGTATCGTTGCCCGCTAGAAGGGGCTGTGGCACAACTTTCCGCGTCGAAACTTCAGATTCGCGAGCAAAATTGTGCGAAAACCGACCGTCTCGTAGCATCAATCACAGTCCAGCCACGAAGTTCACGGCTCACAGGAGCGAAGAACCATGTGTTCATTCTTCGATCATTCGCCTTGCAAGGCAAGCAGGGTGACGACCACTGAAAGCTATGGTCGATGCGGACTAAAAGTTCAAATTCTGGACAAAACTGTCGTGATTCAGGATAAAGCGAGCAGAAAAACGCGGCAAATCAGTGGTATCACTGCCAGCCACTTTGAAACCCAGCTGCCCAGCCACTGAGCCAGCCACGCGGCACGCGGTCGATCACCGGTCCAGAGCCATCGTTCCACCCAGGCTGCTCGTGAGCAACTTTTGCACTCAATGGTCGTTTTTATGGCCAAAATGAACAGTAGGACCGAGCCGGTTGTGATAAGTTTCCCAGGCTACGGAGATCCCCTGTTTTTGTTGCGAACAGGGGAATCACGACAGACAGATAGACGCCGCCGACGGGATGCCGTAAATAAAGGTCTCTCCACCTCACTCGCTGGACGCTATTTTGAACCAAGACGGAACCCATCCCGAGGACAACCGCGCCCACCAGAACGTCGCCGTTCTGGGAGCCACGGGCAGCATTGGGACCGCGACAATCGATGTTGTGACCCAACTCAATCGGGTCGATCCTGACTTCCGCTGGCATGTCAGTGCTGCTTCCGGACATAAAAATACGCCCTTGCTGGCAGAACTGGCGGGTGGCCTCGAGCATCCCCCAGACCGAATCGTGCTATCGGACCACCAAAGCGTTGAGGGTTTAGGGCCCGCCGAAGCTCAACTGCGTGCTCTGGGTTCAAAAATCGAGTTTGGCCCTGATGCCTTGGTTTCTGCAGCCGGTGACAAATCCGTTGATGTTGTGGTCGCGGCAATCGTAGGTCGCGCGGGGCTGGAGAGCACGATGGCAGCGGTTGAAGCTGGAAAACGCGTGGCTCTTGCCAACAAGGAAACGCTGGTGGTCGCTGGGCCGGTAGTCAGTCGTTGCTGCGAAAAAAGTGGTGCAGAACTACTGCCGGTGGATAGCGAGCACTCAGCCATTTTTCAGTGCATTCAAGCAGCTGATTCCAAGCCAAAAAAATTGATTTTGACCGCGAGCGGCGGCCCATTTCGCAAATGGACGCGTGAGCAAATGGATGCAGCGACGCCCGAGTCGGCTTTGGCGCATCCGACGTGGCAGATGGGGCCAAAAATCACCATCGACTCTGCCACCATGATCAACAAGGCGTTGGAGGTCATCGAAGCGCGATGGCTTTTTGGTCTACCTGCCGATGCAATCGAGGTGGTGGTTCATCCACAATCAATCATTCACTCGATGGTGGAATTCGAGGATAGCTCCGTGATTGCCCAACTGAGTCCGCCCGATATGCGGCTGCCGATTCAATATGCCTTGACCTACCCACGACGTCTGCCTTGTCCCAGTCCTGACTTTGACCGGACGAAACCGTGGGACCTGACACTTGAGCCAGCTGACCCAGAGCGTTTCCCCGGCTTGGAACTTGGTTTTGAGGTAGCCGCCGCTGGCGGAACGGCGGGAGCTGTCCTTAATGCTGCAAATGAAGAAGCGGTCGGCCTGTTCCTCGCCGGAAAAATCAGGTTTACTGACATCGTGCGGGGCTGCCGCGAAGTGCTTGAAAACCACTCTCACGAGTCAGATCCACCTCTGGATCGGTTGCTGGAGCTCGATCGCTGGGCACGTCAAGAATTGCGTAAACGATTCGGAGAGGCGTGAGAGCTACCCCGTGGCGACCGCCCAGACCGTATTTTTCGTGGTCAAATTCGATCCCGATCGAATTTGATCTCCCTGTTATCCCTGCAAACTGGTCGAAATGACATAATCTTACGTACTGCATCAGCGTAGTGACTGCATACGATCCAGCCTGCACCAACAACTGACACCCGCCTGAACCTGAACAAGGCATCCTGAATGTTGCTCGAATTTTTCTCCACTCATCTTCTGTTGGCAGCAGACGATAGCTCAAATTTTCTAGTTTCTCTGTTCTCATCATTTGCCCTCTACGGGCGAGTTGCACTGGGCATTGGACTGGTCATTTTTGTCCATGAGCTCGGCCACTTCGTCGCTGCCAAAACTTTTGGTGTGAAATGTGAAAAGTTCTACGTGGGATTCGATGTCCCTATTCGCTTGGGACCTATCAAATTCCCGCGCACCTTGGGCAAGTTCCGTTACGGCGAAACAGAGTATGGCATCGGAATTGTGCCTTTGGGTGGCTACGTGAAAATGCTTGGGCAAGATGATGACCCGCGCAAGCAGGAAGAAGAAGCGAAACGCATTCAGGTCGACAGCGAAGGTGAGGAACCTGAAGAACAGGCGGCACCGAAACTTGACCCACGAAGCTTTCCAGCCAAGCCGGTTTGGCAACGAATGATTATCATCAGCGCAGGCGTGGTCATGAATGTGATCACGGGCGTTCTGTTTGCCGCGCTCGCTTACGGCTATGGAGTTGCCTACAGCCCAGCAATTGTCGGTGGTGTCGTTCCTGGTGGTCCGGCATGGCAGGCCGGAATCGAGCCCGGCGGTAAAGTTGTCTCGGTCGGCACGTGGAGTGACCCGGAGATGCATTTCCGTGAAATGAAAATGGAAATCCTGACCGATGGATTGGAAAATCCTGACAAGCCCATCGATGTTGAAATCAAGTACGAAAGCGGCACTCGCAATTTTGAGCTGGTCACACAACCGCGCCCCGAAATGAAGGATGCGAGGATGATCGGGATCGCCATCCCGAATGTCGCAACACTCGCCCCGACCCCGTACACCTTGCAGGGCACCGTTGCGTCGCAGACCTTCACTGAGCAGGACGGGGGAGCTTCGATCATTGCCTACGATGGAACGCCCATCAATGAACAGGCGATCGTACCCGGGACGCCATTCTTTGATTACCTGTATTCGAACCCTGACAAAACAATCGAATTGACTTTGCGACGGGCAGATGGCAGTGAGCAATCGGTTGCCTTACCGCCACAGCCCTCCAAATCGCTCGGGGTCAGATTCGCAATCGGCCCCATTCTCGCGTTAGTCGAGAACGGCCCTGCTGCCAAAGCTGGAATGCAAGTTGGCGATGTCATTCAAAGTTATGGCGACACAACAGATCCGGACGCTTACGGAATGGCAACCGATCTGGTGGGTGCCAAAAACACCGTGAACGTCACAGTCAAACGAGGCAATGGAGATGACGCGAAAACGGTAGAACTTGCCATCACACCAGTGGCCTCCCCTCAAACCCTGCCTCCCAACCAGAGCATCGCTGGCGAAATCGCAATCAATGCAGTGGGCTTCGCTTATCAACCTCAGCCTGTGATCTCGAAAATGATCGCGGTAGCAGATAAAACGGCAAGCGATGAAACCGGCAGTGATGATGATGCGACGCTGCGACCTGGTGATGAAATCAAGGAAGTACGACTGCTAGGTTCGTTGCCCGGCAACGAAGCATTGAACGAGGAGCGTTTTCAACTGATCATGGACCAACTGCAAACTGGTTGGACAATCACCCCCGTTTCCACGCTCAATACCCTAGTCGAAACCATTCAACTGCTGCCGGAAGGAACCGAACTCAAGGTGATTGCCAATCGCCCCGAGGACAACAAAGTGATTGAATCAACGCTCATCGTCAGTGGTGATGATCGCAATCAATTCGAGCGTGGCATTGCGTTCACACCAACCGAATCGATTCAGCAAGCAACGTCCTTTGGTTCAGCACTGATGCTTGGGGTCAAAGAAGGATACCGACGCTTCAATGATGTGATCCGTTTCTTGCGGATGCTGCCACGTGGAAAAATCAAATTGCGTCACGTGGGCGGACCATTGGAAATTGTCAACATTGCCAAGAATGAAGCCGAAAAAGGAATCTCACCTCAACTGATGTTCCTCACCATGCTCAGCATGAATCTGGCAATTCTGAACTTCCTGCCCATTCCAGCTTTGGACGGCGGTCACATGGTATTCCTGATTTATGAACTTGTCGCAGGCAAACGTGCCAATGAGCAACTGGAATTCAGGCTCACGTTGGCTGGAGTGCTAGCGCTGCTGGCACTGATGGTCGTGGTGTTTGCGAATGACATTCTGCGGCATCTATAGACAGATTGCTCGCACCTATCCATTCAAACACGAAATCAAAGGATCCGTGCATCAGCGACCTAAGGTTGGTGAATGGGTGGCCAACGAACGCAAGAAATGACCAAAACCCCATTTTTCATGCTGCGTTACAAATAAAAACGTGCCGTGCAACGCTCGAATGGCAAATCACGCGCTCGGCTACAACTGCGGGCGAGAGAGGCTGTAGTTTTGAGCGGAATGCCGGGCTTTGGCCTGAGTGCCGCTGGTGCGCGGGGTCACGTTAGTAGCGAGCGACGCTGGAATCGACCTGCAAACTCCAAGCATCGATTCCACCAGCCATATTCTGTGCCTTGGTGTAACCTCTTTCCCGCAGAGCGTGTGTCACCTGCATGCTACGTCCACCGTGATGGCAATGGACCACAATGCGTGAATCTTGGTGTGGCTCCAATTCTTCCAACCGCAATCGCAACTCACTCATTGGCAGCAACACGCTACCTTCGATTTTTGCAATGTCGTACTCGTTCTGCTCACGAACATCGAGCAGCAAAAATGCTTCGTCTTGTTTCTGCATCTCGTTGACCGTTACGACATCGACTTCGATAGGCAGCTCAGCTTGTTCAGACATTGAATTTTCCTGCAATATTTTTAAAGGCGGCAATTGGAAATAGGAGTTTCAATAACGGCAGAAGCCCCCACAGTTTCCAGGCGTTCCATGGCATCAATCACGGCTCCACGCTTGACCATGACTCTCACGCTACACCACTCGGGATCTTCGAGTGTATTGACGGTGGGTGAATTGAAACCGGGTGTGATTGCCTCAGCAGCTGCCAGTTTGCTTCGAGGCACATTGTATTCCAGCAACGAGTAGTCACGAGCGATCACCACCCCCTCCAGACGCCGCACCACTCGGTCCGCCATCTCGGTATCACGGCATCGGTCATTTTGAATCAGTACAGTTTCGTACGAATCAATTTCTTCCAGAATCCGTAGTCGATTAGCAGCTAAGGTGCTGCCGGTTTCAACGAGATCAACAATGGCATCGGCGACCCCCAGTTGGATCATCACTTCGACCGAGCCTGACAAGGAAACGAGATGTGCACTCGCTTGATGTTGGGCAAGGTATCGCCGGGTGATGGCAGGAAAGCTGGTAGCAATACGTTTACCATCAAGATCTGCGGCTGAGTTCAGATTTGCATCATCAGGAACACAGATGGCTAGTCGACAGCGTCCAACACCCAGTTTCATGCGGACTTCGGCGTTCCCAGCTGATTCTTCCAACAGGTCACTACCGGTGATTCCCATGTCGATCGCCCCCTCGGCGCACAGGGTTGGGATGTCATCGGTGCGTAAAAAAATCAACTCTACCGGCAAGCCACTAACACGAGCAAAAAGTCCCCGACTTTGGCGTCGGAAACTCAGCCCCGCTTGCTTCAGCAGATCGCCCGCGATGTCACTCAGACGCCCTTTACTGGGCAAGCCGATCCGTAAATTATTTCCAGAGTCCAAAGTTTTCACTCACTCTCAGAGGATGATGATATCGAGTCACTGTCAGCACGACGACTTGCTTTTTCAACCAGCCCCGAAGTTCCCTCGCGCCGAGCCAACTCTTGGGCGATCTCCTGCAGATCAACGCCACGCCACGCCAACAGGACCATGGTGTGATAGATCAGATCCCCAGCTTCGTAAACAAAATGCTCCCGTCCTTCATCGCCCGCTTCGCCGGCAGCTTCGATCAGTTCCTCAGCTTCCTCACGAATCTTGCTACCAATTTTCGAGGCGCCCCCCTCCATCAACTTGGTCGTGTAGGAGCCAACAGGACGTTTTTCGGCTCGTTCCTGCAAGGTATGCATCAAACGAGTTAGAGATTCAAGCGACTGGCTCGTCATTCGAGAGATCCAGAGGGAATTGCGGTGTGGTTTGCTCACGATGTTAGACGGAGAATGCCAAATTGCCAACGTCGAGACCGGCGGGGAGCACCGCGAACCTGCTTGGTGGGTTCTGTCTCTTCCGGTTTTCGGTACGCTAATGATCACAGTGACTTACCGTGCATGACCGATTTCGACGCCAAACCGCTACTATGATCACCATTGTCGACTACCAGATGGGCAACCTCCGAAGCGTTCAAAAAGGAATTGAGCGAGTGGGAGGTCAAGCAAAAATCAGCTCTGACCCCGAGGAAATCGCCTCCGCGGAAAAGCTGATTCTGCCTGGAGTGGGTGCTTTTGGCGACGCCATGGCCGAAATTCACCGTCGCAACCTCGCCGCTCCTATTGTCGATTTCATTCGCTCCAATCGCCCCTTTCTTGGCATTTGCCTCGGGCTACAACTGCTCTTTGAGCGTGGATTCGAAAATGGTGAACACGAGGGGCTTGGGGTCTTGAAAGGAGACGTTGTGCGTTTCGATCTGCCATCAAGCTACAAAGTTCCCCACATGGGTTGGAACACCGTCACAAAACGAGCTGATGCCCCCATCCTCACGGACACCCCTGAAAACAGCCATTTCTACTTCGTCCACAGCTACTACGTGAGACCAGCAGATCCCTCCATTATCGCTTTGGAGTGTGATTACGGAGGAAAGTTTTGTGCGATGGTACGACAGCACAACCTCTTTGCTACCCAGTTTCACCCAGAGAAAAGTCAAACCAACGGTCTGCAAGTTCTCAAGGCCTTTGAGCAAATCAACCAGCATGGCGAAACTGACAACTCTGAGTCCTCCGCAACATGACCACGGTGAATTCCTCCCACCGTCTCGCTGGCGAATGACGATGACCGAAGTCAAATGAAAAGTGGATCGATAGGTGCAACATTTCTTCGTCGATGAAATCGAAAGAGGAAAGAAATCGAAGGAGGAAACAGCTTGGTAGGTGAGATAGAGGAATCGCGGCACACTTCACCACCGTTGCAGCAACGACCACCCTTCCGACAAACTCTCAATGCAAGCATTGAGTTAACAAGTTCAAGTTCAAAGAGAGAACACCACCGCCCCCGTACATGTCGCTTCCAAGATTTAGACAACTAACGAGGATCTTACCGATTCCAGCTTGCCAGCTGTTTCTCTCACGACACTCGTCCCGGGATGCGATATTTCGGTGGCTGAAAACGGGCATCTGGGCTGTTCTCCTTGATACATGTCCTGTGCATGAGAACATGCACCGGTATCGACAAAGACCGATCATCCTGCGATAGAAACAAGCTGCTTCGTTGTCTTCGTTGCAACTTGCCTTCGCGAACCGCCTTGCATGTGGTGTCCCAGCCAAACGGTTGAGAAGGAAAGCTGAAGTCGAACGTCGTTAATTTTGCTTGCGATGCAAGCCCTTCTTCGAGAAACCCTCATGCAATCGCATCATCGAATTGTCTGTCACTGCCTGCAGTTACTGCTGTTGAGCCAACTGGGAACTCAACTATCTCCAGCGCAGACCGATTCAACATCGCAACAAAACCCTGCACCCCGCAACGATCTTCAAGCACTTCAAGTCACCAGCGACCAAGCCAAGGATTCGATTCAGTGGTTAGCCACCAAAGCCTCCAAGCACATTCCCCGAACCATAAGTGGTGACAAAAACTGGGGAGACAGGAAACGCGTTTGGGCAGGCGTCAAGATTCGGATGGATGGGTTCAAACTTCGGACCAATCGCAAACATCGAGAATTGGAACAGGGACGATGGGTCAAGTATGAAGTGACGCTTCCCGATGTGCCTCCCACCATCAAAATTAGTGACGTGAGTCCGAAGATTGATGCAACAACAGGGGAACAGAGTTGGACGATCACATCATCGGTCGTTTCGCCCATGGAATTCGAAGCACGTGTTCAACGTTGGAATTTGGGCGTCAAACTATTCAGTGTAACGGTACGTGGCCAAGCACGAATCCGCTTGAACTCAACGCTGTCGGTAGGCTTCCATGCGAACTACGGAGAAATCCCGCCAGGGTTGGTAATTGCCCCCAGCGTACAGAAAGCGGAATTGGTGATGGAACATTTTGAAGTGGACCGTGTCAGCAAGATCGGTGGTGATGTTGCTGAACAATGGGGTGAGCTATTGGAAGACATTCTTATTGAGCGTCTGGTAAAACGGCAAAATGAGAAACTGGTTGGTAAACTCAACAAGTCGATCGACAAAGAGCGGGACGATTTGAAACTCTCACTTTCCGAGTGGTTCGAAAACTGGGGCCGCCAAGGTCAACCAGCAGACACATCCACCTCGTCTGCACCGGTGACCACTCAGGCGCCTGCTAATTGAGCAAGCTTATCTGCGGCTGCTCCTTGATCGATAGCATCCCCGGCGATCGTTGCACCTTTTTGCAAGGAAACTGCTTTTCCGGTTAGAAAGAGTGCTGCAGCGGTACCTGCAATGACAGTGTCGCGGCAGGGTCCCGGCTCGCCAGCAAACAGCCTGCGTATGATATCGGCACTGGCCGCTGGATTCGGAGCGGACAACGCTTCATGCCCGACGGGCAGTAATCCAAAATCACTCGCTGTCCATCGGTGATAGGTCTCTTGGCCATCACCAACCTCGATCACGGTGGTTGCACCATCAAGTGAGACCTCATCTTGGCCATCTTCTGCATAAACGATGAAGGACCGATTTGTTCCAAGTTGCCGAATTGCGGCAGCAACCTTGACCTGAGCATCTGCACTGGAGGTTCCCAACAATTGATGGGTTGCTCCTGCAGGATTGCATAACGGTCCTAGCAGATTGAACAATGTCTTGACGCCAAGCTTACGCCGCACACCGACCACATGCCTCATGGCAGGATGAAGTTTGGCAGCAAAACAAAAGCAGATTCCAATTTCGTCCAATCGCTCAGCCACAACCTCAGCTTCCGACTCGATACCAACTCCAAGTTCTTCCAGGACATCAGCTGATCCCGTCAGGCTGGTAGCCTTACGATTACCATGCTTGGCAACAGGCAGACCGCAGGAGGCGGCCACCATGGCGACAGCGGTGCTGATATTGAATGTTCCACTACCACTGCCTCCCGTACCACAGGTATCAAGCAGCATGTCATGATGATGGGGAATTCGGGTCATATGACGCCGCATCGCCTTGGCTGCACCCACCAATTCACTGACAGCCTCACCTTTCGCTTTGAGGGCCAGCAACAAGTCAGCAACCTGTTGCTCATCAGCAGCCCCTTGCAGCATCGCATCGATCAGATCACTCGTTTGCTCTTCGTTCAGATCATTCCCTTGCTGGGCATGCGAGATTGCTTGCTGAAACAGGGAATCATTGGGATAGCTTGAATTCATGGCAACGTGATTTAAGGTTGGATACTAGTGTCAAAGTAGGGAAAGTCGGGATGACGTGCAGATCCGCAGTAAGGAAATGTTAGCGTCTGTCGATTTCGGGGTCGTCGCGCTAACCATGGAAACTTAAACTGTTCTTATGACACGCAAGATTATTATCGATTGTGATCCAGGAATCGACGATGCTGTGGCGATTGCCATGGCCCTTTTCGACCCCCGTCTGGAAGTGCTCGCGATCACGGCAGCCGCAGGCACTGTCGAAGCATCCCAAGCAACCACGAACGTAACCGGAATCGTCGGACAACTCGACCCACCTCGCTATCCAAGGATTGGAAAAGCGACTGCTGCCGACAATCCCCCCGTGGGAGATGATAATGTGCTCCACGGCAATGATGGCTTGGGAGGATGCAATTTCGAGCCCTCCGGCCGGCAACACCAAACCCCCAGCGAAAAAGTAATTTCGGAGCTGGTGCACCAAAATCCCAACTCGGTCACGCTTGTATGCCTCGGCCCACTCACCAATCTGGCACGCCTTTGTCGACGTGACCCCACTGCCATCCCGTTGATCAATAATCTGGTCATCAGTGGAGGGTCGATCAGCCATCCGGGAAATGCATCCCCCACGGCTGAAAGCAACATGTTTTACGATCCTGTGAGCGCGGGCCAAATATTCGATTCGGCTACCACCAAGAGCCTGGTGCCACTGGATGTGACCGACCAAGTGCAGTTTGGCGTCGAATTGCTCGAAAAGCTGCCCGCTCGTTTTACACGTGCTGGATCATTGCTGCACAAAATCATGCCTTTTGCTTTTCGAATGGCACACAGGCATCTGGGCCGTGAGTTGATTTCACTTTACGACCCCACCACCCTGATGGCGGTACTGGAACCCGACCTTTTCCAGTGGTCCAGCATGCGTGGCAAGGTGGAACATCGTGGTTCGCTAACACGCGGCACCACGATATTCGATCAGCGTCTGCGACCCGAATGGCCCGTCAACATGGAAGTTGCAAAGAGTGTAGATGCGTCCGAAGTACAAGCTGCCATTATCAGAAGCCTACGTTACGCTGGCCAAGAGAGCTAAGCGGCAACCTTCCTGATCAGTGTTTATAGAAATCAGTGTTTATAGAAATCAGTAACTCAGATCCCGTAGCGATCATTCAAGCACCTTCGATGAGTTGCAGCCAACTCGGCACGCGCTCGCTGGCCAGCTTGAGCAGCGGTCTCGTGAACTCGCTCAAGAATTTCACCATAGACGGTGATCGGGCCGGCACCTAGATCCCAACCGGCCGCCATGTAACATTCGTATGCATCGGCAACTTCCTCAGCTGCAAGGTGCCTGACAGCTCGCTGCTTCCAATAATCGGTCACCGCCGTTCTGCGGTCGCCATTTTCGATTTTAGAGACCGTCGACAAATACTCTGATTTCTCAATTCTAGTCCCATCCAATTGACGGATTCGTTCGATGCTGAACTTCGATGCATCATCGGTCGCCCAATGTGTGTTGAGACGAACCGACTGATCTGTGAATACTGAACAACGAGCAGCCTTGGAATACGCATCAACTGCCAGATCAGCATGACCGAACCGTTCCTCGCAATAACCAAGAATTTCCCAACCCCAGGCGAGATGAGGGGCCAGCATTGTCACTGCCTTGGCATGCGGCGCTGCAGACTTCCAATTCTGCTCGACCAACTCCATCCCGTGCTTACCTGACACGATCCGCTGACGATGCTTCTCAGGAATCCTCGAAATATCAAATACCCACTCTGTGAGTTCGTTTCTACTCAACGATTCAGCATCCGCCCCGATCGCAAGCTGCAACGATTCCACATCTGCATGGCACAGTGCTTTCAAAATCAATTCGCAATGAATCGCCACCTCAGCTACTTGGGCGTTCAGCAAACAAACTGCGACTTGATGCGAATCGCCAGCCGTATTCAGTGACTCGGCCAACCCGTCAGGCATGTGACCAAAGGCCCAGTTGAACAGTTCGTCATCACGTTCCGCCTGACCAGTCAAACGTGGAACAGTCGCCGGAATTGCATGACGTCGTGAATCAGCCGAAATGCGCTCGATCAGACCGTCAAAAACAATTGCCTGAGCGATGTCCCTTCCCCAAGGAATCCAATCCCCACCACCGTGGTACCACTGCACGACTTCGCTTGCCTTACTTTCCCCATCAACCCGTACACACAACCAATCACCGGAAGTATTTCCGATCAACGGAATCAGGTCACAACTCATCAGACCTGGCCAAATTGGCTCAGGAGCATCCGACAACAACAAAGACGGGTCAACAGCACAACAATATTCACCACAACCGTGGCGTTGCCAAATCTCGGAATCAAACCAATCGATCAGCGCAGGAGAAAAAACGCACTGATATCGTTCGGCGAGACGTTCCGACCATGAATCAGAACTCAGCGATTTTGGTTTAGAAGAACCGGACAAGTTGCTATGGTCACTGCGTGGTGAACTGGAGCGAGAAAACGCGTTGCCAAAAGTGTCATGAACAGATAAGTCGTCAGTCACCCAACGTAAAGCATGGCACATGCACGAAAGGCTAGCGAGTTGGAAACAACATCGACAAGGGGAGAATCGACTTGTTTTTCCCCAAATCAATCAGATTACGGGGAACGCCATTACGTTCGGTCCGCTGATCATGCAGGTGGATCGCTGGACTCAATCCCTGTCCGCTGCCTGCCGTGAGGTAAAACTACTCCTGATCTCACTCAAACTCCCTTCATGCATCCCATGATTGCCACGGCGTAAAACAAAAGTGAACCGTCCTGATTCGACGTCAGCCCCATTCGGCCAAGATACTTTTCAGACCACCTCAGCCTTGCCCCCACGCCCCTCTTTCGGGTGAATCGCAAGAAGTTCCATTATCGAAGTTTGACCGTATAGAGTCTGCTGAAGCTTTCTGGATTGATGACCCCATGCTGAAACATTCGGCTACTTAGCAGATCGGAGGATTGTCCCGTTTCGCTTTCGGTCAACGCATCTTCCGCCGCCAGTACGTAAGGCAAGAGATGTTGCTGTTCGGCTTGTGTACGTGCAGAGTGAAGCACTGCCCTACATTCACTCATGCCGTGCTCACCACCAGTACGGTGACTAACGTGCAACAACATCAATCCGTCGTAATAGTCGGCCAACATCAATGTGAAGGGGATACGTTCACGACGCAGCTCTGCTGTCATTGAACGGATACGCTTGAGCCAATCCTCATGTTGTTCTTGAGTGTATTGATGAATCGCCAGCAACGTTCCCACAGTCAATGCTGAGACCCTTGCAAGCTGTAAGTTAGCACCTGTGAACTCTCGCAAGCTACCATCGAGTTGCTGATAAATTCGCCATCCGTCTGAGAATTTCTTTTTGTAGATGCACTCCTGAATCCTCGCCACATAATCAAAGACGGTAAAAGGATTGAGGGTGGGGGAATCAGACGCAAAAGCTTCACAGCGTTTTTGCAATTGGAAGACATCATCCACGCGATCTCGTCCCAACCAGGCTCCTCTTCCGAAACCACCAATCATCAGTGCAAGCTGAAAAAAATCACTGCGTCTCAAAGCATCATCAGATCTCCCTGCTGTGATCTCAAACATCTCCTTCCAATTTCCGAGAAACCAATTGGACCAGACATCAAGCCACAGCATATGAGCTCCCTCAAACCCACTTATTCCAACCACGTGTTGAAATTCGTCAAAACTGGTGCGGGCCGGATGCACCACATGAGACCACCGGCAGGACAGGGCATGCGAGTATGCAACCCCGGACCACCATGCGGCTGAGACCTGATGACTTTGGAGCTGCTCAACTTCAGGGCGGATCAAAGCCAGATTACTCTCCGCTTCATCACGCATTTTCCCAACCTCAGAGCAATGGAAGACGGATTCAGCAATCAGAGCTTCCACCTCCTCGATCTTATTCCCACACTTTTTGGCCAATCTTGAATACGCGATGCACAAGTCATAAGCGTAAATATGATCAAAGAACGTCATGGGGCGAATGAGCATCATGCACATTCGCAAACGCTGTCGGTCCAGCTTGATTGATTTATGAGCACTCAAATTGGGATCAACAAAATCGATGTGCCGTAGTGGCTTTACTTGGCTCCGTCGAGGTACAACACTTCGCAGTGCATCGAACAGCAATTTCACCTCGATCACGATCGATCGTCCGAATCCCCCGAGCCCCCAAAAAAGACGTTTTCGAGAGTTCCGGGGAACAGGCGCGTTCAGCATGACTGCCAATTCGTAGAGCCGATCGTCAATGGTCTCCAATCGTCCGCATCGGAGCAGCAAACTGGTCGCCATCAACCGGCACTCAACTGATTCATCACCGTCAACCAGTGTTGATAATTCCTGATAATACAGTGATGCCTCGACAGGCAGCGTAGCGGCTGCATAACAGCGTGCAGCCTTGCGGAGAAAAATCACTTTTTCTGCATCATCCACGTGGGCGATGGTCTGCCCGTACCATCTTCCCGCTTCAGTCATTGCAAGTCGCCGCTCAGCATCCTGAGCGGCGGTGATGGCATGAGGAACAGCAAGCGTTGGTTTATTTGCGGCAAACAGATGTCCGGCAATGCGTGCCGCGACCAGATCTGAATCCTTCTGCCCCACCAACAAAGCAGCCCAAGCCTGATGCGCCAACTGTACATCTTGCTGCGGAAGATTCGCAATCAATTCACCCGCTACACGATCATGAAAAATAGTAATACACTCACCGCCGGTTGCCTCATCGATGACGAGGCCCTGCTGCGACAATTCGGAAATGGCGACATCAACGGTTTCACCTTGGCAAGTCAGTTCGCCGAGTTGCTGTGTAGAAACGTAACCACCCGAAGTCACGACATACGTCAGGATTCCTCGAGCCTCGTCACTGAGGCGTTCTAAACGCCTTTTCCAGATGCGATCGAGACTGGGCAAATTACTCACACCGTCACCAGTCAAATTCGCAACAGCTCCGCCGGGGCGTAATTCATCAGTCAATTGCTGCAGCCGAAATGGGCTTCCCTGTGCGGACAACGCCATTTCATTGAGCATGCCATCATTGATGTCGACATTCCAACGATCCGCCGCCCGCTTGATCATCGCAAGCGACTCCTCAAGATTCAGCGGATTCAAATTGATCACATGAGTCGCCAACGCTCGCTGTGGATCACTCTCTTCAAGCGAGGCAGTTATGATTCCCAACCCGGCATCACCCAATGCAGACTGCAATTGATCCAGCAGATTCAAAGTATCACGGTCTGCCCACTGCGAATCATCAATGACAAGAAACAGAGGCCCAACTTGCCGCAACTGCTTGGTCAACCGGGTCGCGGCAATGAACTTGTCCATGTCCACTGAAGAGGTCTCGTTCAAAGGGAGTTGCATGTTGGACTTCAAGACATTTCCAAGTACCGGAAACACGCCTTTTAACAATTCCACGCTGACGGGATCCAACGTCATCACTTCTCGATCATCCCGCATGTATCGATTGGCAACAGCATCACAAATCTGATCGAACGCCTGCAGCGGATGATCCTCCCGCAATCGACATCGGGCCCGAAACACCTGCCCCCATTTTTTCTCTTCGATATAATCAACAACTTCATCAAGCAGGCGTGTCTTACCAATCCCTGCCGAGCCGGTGATATGAAAGCGACCCAATTCGCCGTTAAAAACATCTTCAACCCAATTGAATAATTTCCCACACTCGTTGCGTCGCCCAATGAGTGGTTCCTGCTTGTGCCACGAGACAGACTGCGTTGCTGGCATTCCTAAACGAGACAGGCCCATTGCCGTTGGACGATCACAAGGTTCCTGTTCCAGCATTTCCCGACAGGCATCCAAGATCACGCCGGGAACAGAATCGGGCAGTGTTCGGATCGCCGCCTCAATCTGCTCTGCATCAGCACGCTGGTTCTTTCGCGATCGCTCTAAAACTGAATGCTGTTTTTCTGATTCGGATTGCAAATCATAAATTGCCTCGAGCATGGATATACCAAGGCTGAAAATATCACCTGCGGGCAAATACAATTGCGTGCAAATGACTTCGGGGGGAAAGAAGTGGGGCGTTCCTACCAGAAAGTTACTTCCAACACCGATATTGCGATTCAAGCCAAACGACTCCACTAAACCGTAGTCGATGATCCGCCCTCTCCCCGATTCATCCACCATGAGATTATTCGGCTTGATGTCACGGTGCAGCAACTCGTGAGAATGCATCACATCAAGCCCAGTTGCAAAATCTCTCAGCAACGAAAGCAACTGCCGGTACGCTTTCACCGGGTCAAGCTGGCGATACTCCTTGATTGCCTCACTGAACGTGACACCTTTCACCTCTTCCATCGAAAGTGCGATGTAAGAACCCAGTTGATAGATACGATCTACCCGCAGCAGGTTGGGGTGAGCGAGCGGCATCATTCGCCGGAAACCCAGCTTATTACGTAGAAGTTCGTCCGGCGAGCAACTTTTCAGCAGCTTCAAAGCACAGCGTCGTTCAGTTTTGGTATCGAAAACTCGGAAAACGACTCCGCTACTACCACTTCCGAGTTTCTTCTCTAACAGGAAACCATCCAGACAGTCTCCTTCATTCCACGGCGAAGGGCTTGCCTTGGAACGCTCCAGCAGCGTTTCCTTGGCATTCTGGATCCGCAAGCTCGTTTCCTTGCTTGGGTCGCGAAAGATCTCATCGTGCATGAAAGACACTCTGCTCGCGTCTGCAGAAAACCCGCAAAGCCAATCTTCCCCAGCGTCGAAACCAACAAACAGGTTTCCCATGGCCAGAGAAATCAGCGTCCAACAGGTCGGCCAACCGCCGCACTCTTGGCAAGTATGGTCGCAAGCACCGGCGTCCCGGTGGAAATACACTTTTCAACAGCCGTCGCTGTCCCGTTCAGTATAAGTGGGCTACTCGATGGATGGTACACAGGATTTCATGCGTGCGTACCGAATTGCCTCAGCCGCGATCCCCTGAATCGAATCATGCCCTCTGCCCTGAGCCAGCCAATCCATCATGACCTGATTTCTAGATCTCGATTTGAACACCACCCGCCGCATCACTGCGACGGCAAGCATCAAGAATTCTCTGTGTCTTGATTGTCAGTTCGGCGTAGCTGGCGTCCAATTTTTTGTCCAAGACACAATTCCCAAACGTCCTGACCATATTGACTTCGGAAGAATTCGGCTCACCTGATGCATACTCGGGAACAGCTTTACGATCACTATGCTGACGAAAGTTCCAACGACAATTATCAATATCCAAGACATGGTCATGTTCCGTCCATGCAGCCTCAGCATCATAGAAAGGCAACACGAAGTCATCGACCGTCAAGTAGCCATCGCTGCCAGACAGCAAAACGGTCTGTTGGTTGCTGGTCAGAAATGAGCAATAAAATGCGGCTGACAAGCCGTTAGGAAACATCAACTCAGCAGAAAACTCACCCGGCACATCTCCCTCGGAATCCTTACCCTGCAATGGCGTGATTGTCCGCGCGGTCAGGTGAGTTGGCATTTGCAAACCAGCTGCCCTGAGTGTCATGCGGATACAGTACCAACCCAGATCTCCCAAGCACCCATGAGGCTCAAGAACTGAATCGGTGCGTATATTCGACTGCTGAAATGAGCTATCTCCGCTAAAAGAAAAGTGGGTACTGATCCTTCGCAACTTACCCACAGCTTTTTCGGACTTCAGCAGCTCACAGATGTCGGCCAGTCTTTTGCTGTGATCAAACATGACGCCGTCCATGAACTGAACGCCCGCTTCTGCGCAAGCATCCACCATGGCTTGGGCATCCTCCAGATTGTTGGCCACAGGCTTTTCAACCAGCACATGCTTGCCTGCTTTGGCTGCAGCCAAGACCCATTCTTTCCGCAAACCGGTAGGCAGTGGAATGTAGATCGCATCCACATCCTCACGCTCGATCAACTCAGCGTAAGAACCTACGGCAGAAACCTGCTGTTGCTGAGGAACTTCAGCCATGCAATCGTCAATGAACGACTGAGCCTTCGCCACCGAGCGGCTCGCAACAGCCGAGACCCTCCCATTTCCGCAAAGACGGACGGCTTTCCAGTTCTTTCTGGCGATCGCAGCCGTACTCAAAAAACCCCAACGACACATAGCTCCGGTCATCATTATCGCCTATGAAAAAAACTTCTGGAAAGCCCACCTCAGTCGGCAAGAGGATAGCAAAACTGGAGGAGACTGTCGGGGGTAGGAAGGGATAAACGGGCAAGCTAGTGAATCCACAGCAATGCCAATGGTGACGCGCTGGGACACCCAAAGGGGACAGGCAGGCGAAAGACGAGCATTTTCAGCAGTGCTACCAGCCGAGACCTCACCTCACGAAAATCGCAGGTCTGAAACCCGCTAAAGCCCTTCCGCTGTACAAACTCTTACTGCCCCTGACTCCGCAACAATCGGCGAGCGGAAAAAAACAATTCAGTCTTGCAGGCTGCTGCAAATGGGCTAGATCGGACTAAACTCAGATGGCAAGCATGGGACAAGAGATAATGACCTAGCCAAAGACGCTGGCTGTGACGTAAATGAAGGCGTCTGATCCCCCCCTCTTTCGACCGATAAACATGAAGATTTGCTGCATTGGTGCTGGTTACGTTGGTGGCCCCACCATGGCGATGATCGCTAAACAATGTCCAGACATTCCCGTTCACGTTGTTGATTTGAATCAGGAACGTATTGATGCTTGGAATTCCGATCATCTACCCATCTATGAACCAGGTCTCGAGGAAGTCGTCAAGGAAGCACGAGGGCGAAACCTGACCTTCTCGACTCGCGTGGATGACGCGATTCAGGAAGCCGATATCATCTTCATCTCGGTCAATACACCAACCAAAACTTTCGGCATTGGTGCGGGGCGGGCAGCCAATCTGGAATTTATTGAGAAATGTGCGCGACAAATCGCCAAGAATGCCAGCGGTCACAAAATCGTTGTCGAAAAATCAACCCTACCCGTCCGCACCGCTGAAGCAGTCAAGCGTATCCTCAGCAGCGAATGCAGCGGGGCTACCTTCGACGTCTTGAGCAACCCGGAATTTCTGGCGGAAGGGACAGCAATCGATGACCTGCTCAACCCTGATCGCGTGCTGATTGGAGGTGAGTCCGAGGCGGCCATCGAAACGCTGTGTTCGGTCTATGCACGTTGGATCCCCCGCGACCAGATTTTAACGACCAATTTGTGGAGCAGCGAACTTTCCAAACTCACTGCGAATGCTTTTCTGGCTCAGCGTGTTTCCTCAATCAATGCCATGTCGGCGCTTTGCGAGGCAACGGGTGCTGACATTGATGAAGTGGCACGAGCGATTGGTAGCGATTCCCGAATCGGACCCAAGTTTTTGAAAGCTTCGATCGGTTTTGGGGGCAGTTGTTTTCAGAAAGATATTTTAAATCTTGTTTACCTCTGCGAGCACTTTGGTTTACACCAAGTTGCCAACTACTGGGAACAGGTCGTTGTAATGAACGACTATCAAAAGCGACGCTTCTCAGAAGACATCGTGAAGACAATGTTCAACACCGTGTCTGACAAAAAAATCGGCATCTGGGGATTCGCGTTTAAAAAAGACACCAACGACACGCGTGAATCAGCAGCGATTTATGTTTGCCGTGACCTACTACGGGAACGAGCACGACTTTGCATCCACGATCCACGTGTTCCTGAAAAACAGATCCGACAGGAACTGATGGCAGCGTGTACTGATATGAGTGGACATCTGACAGAGAAAGATCGTTGGCTGGTCGAGAACAATGTCAGCATTGCGAAAAACTGCTACGAGGCTGCCGATGATGCTCATGCAATCGCGGTCCTGACCGAATGGGACGAATTCAAGACAATCGACTTTGAACGAGTCCACGCGTCCATGCACCGTCCTTCGTTTCTTTTCGATGGACGGAATTTGCTCGATCAGGCAACCATGGACGCGTTCGGCTTTGAAATGCACGCGATTGGCAAATCATTCAACCGAAAAAACAGTCCTAACTCATAAGCCTGTCGCTCACGTCTACCTGATGCTGAGGGTTCCTGATTCGTGCTTGAACAGAACCAATGATTGCGAGGCGGGACTGACGAAGGGATCGGCAGCAAGTAATCGGCAATGAATCCGAGTGAACGCCAGCCTGAGTGGACAGGTGCCATTAGCGTTGGTTTTTCACGCTGCCAGGCGCACACGCTGCCAGGCGAGGGGGATTCTTTGCGGCACCTTGCCAAAATGGTCTCTGGAAGCGAATCTTGATGCATGCCCATCCTGACCATCGAATCGACCTGTGACGAAACGGCCGCCGCCGTGATTTCGGAATCGGGTACCGTGTTGGGTGATTGCATCGCGACACAGGAAGCTCTTCATGAGAAATTTCGTGGCGTGGTGCCTGAGGTAGCCGCCCGCGCGCACCTTGAACGCATCCTACCGGTGATCGATTCTGCCTTGAATCAAGCGAACATCACTCATCGAGAAATCACGGCAATCGCAGTTGCCGATCGGCCTGGGTTGGCGGGATCCTTGTTGGTGGGACTGGTTGCGGCAAAAACCCTGGCCGTCGCATGGGAAAAACCTCTCGTCGCCGTGAACCACCTGCACGCTCACTTGTACGCATGCCAACTTGCAAACGACTGCAACATTTACCCCTGCATCGGCCTCGTCGTGAGTGGTGGTCACACCAGCCTCTACCATTGCCACGATCCGATTGATTTAACCTATCTGGGTGGAACCATCGATGACGCAGTCGGTGAAGCATTCGACAAAGTCGGTGCCATGCTGCAGCTGGGATTTCCAGGTGGCCCTGCGGTTTCCAAGCTTGCGGAACGTGGTGATCGAAATGCGTTTGATTTCCCAAGGTCACTGATCAAGGCTGACAATTTTGATTTCAGCTTCAGTGGTCTCAAGACCGCAGTTCGATATGCCATCGTTGGGCCAGGACATCAGGATTTCTCCAAAGTTGAGATTGCTCCACAGACCAAGGCTGACCTGTGCGCGTCATTCGAAACTGCAGCGGTCGACGTCTTGGTAAGTAAAGCCGCGAGAGCTGTCAAACAACTACAATGCAAGCGGTTGATTGTCGGTGGTGGAGTTGCAGCCAATGGATACCTCCGTGATCAACTGAAGCATCGTGCAGCGGTGGACGGCTTTGAACTGAATATCGCGCCGATGAAACTATGCACAGACAATGCAGTGATGGGCGCTATAGCGTTAGAGAAAATCAAGCGGAATGATTTCGCATCTCTGAAGCTGGATATCACGCCGGGGCTACAGCGTGGATTTTAATTTCGCTTGCGACGGCACATGCAAACCAGGCTCAAGCTCATCGGTTCCTCTTGCTACTAACTTGGATTGAATCTACTTGACTAATCTCATCCTCATTCCAACTCCCATGGAAATGGAGCAGCTTCAGGAAGTGCTTGATCCTCCCAAGCACACTGACATCGCAATGCAGTTGTGTGGCTTTGGTCCGATCGCTGCGGCAGCTCGAGCTGCCAATCTGATTTCGAGGTACCAGCCTGACCGGGTGCTGTTGATTGGCATTGCCGGCACCTTTAACGCAAAACTCTATCCTGTTGGTTCAGCACATCGCTTTACACAGACACACTGCGACGGTGTCGGCGTTGGCACAGGCGATTCGTTCATGAGCGCTTCGCAACTTGGATGGCATCAATTCGAGGGTGCCGACGCCCAACCAGAGATTGGTGACACGCTGCCCCTGGACTCAGGATTCGTTCATGGAATTCCAGCGTCAGGAACGCTACTGACTTGTTGCAGTGCATCAGATTCTGCCGCTACTGCAGCTGCTCGCCGAAAAAGATTCCCCGATGCGAATGCCGAGGACATGGAGGGATATGCTGTTGCCATGGCCTGCAACCTGGCGGGCGTACCCTTGCAGATCGTACGAGGTATCTCCAACGAAGTCGGTGATCGCAAGCGTGATGGGTGGGAAATTGAGAAGGGAATTCAAACGGCCGCCGAACTCGCGACCAAACTCATGCATCGTGCATGGTTGCCTTCGCCTTCCTGATTCCGAGGCAACTTCGAGACTCCTTTCATGTCCGCCAAACAAAACCACAACAACGTTATCCGACTGGGCATCTCTACATGTCCCAACGATACCTTTACCTTCCACGCCTTATTGAATCGGTTAGTGGACTGGGATGGCCTGGAATTTCAAATCGATTTGCTCGATATCCAGCAGTTGAATCAGCGTCTCTTCGAAGGTAGTTTTGACGTTGCCAAGACCAGCTTCCATACCGCTCTATCACTGAGCGACCGATTCTGTGTGCTCCCTTCTGGTTCTGCACTCGGCTTTGGCGTCGGACCACTTCTGTTAGCGAAACAGCCGGGCTTGCGACCAACGGATAACTCTCAGCTCACGCTTTGCCCCGGTGAACATACAACCGCCAAACTGTTGTTCGATCTGTTTCACCCAAAATCGACAGAGATCGAACATTGTGTATTCTCAGATATCATGCCGAGACTAAAGGCAGACGAGGCAGACTTTGGTATCTGTATCCACGAAGGACGGTTCACGTGGCAGGATGAAGGACTCGGGCTTGTGGAAGACCTGGGAACTCGCTGGGAAGAACTTACGAAATGCCCGTTGCCACTGGGGGGCCTTGTGGCTGACCAGACACTGCCTCCTGATGTAATTGACCGGGTACAAGCCATTATCCACGAGTCGCTCCAATACAGCTTGGCTAACCGTGCATCAGCACTACCCACCATGCGGCAATACGCTCAAGAGTTCCACGATGACATCCTCATGCAGCACGTGGAACTCTATGTAAATGAGTGGACTCTGGACTTGGGAGATGTGGGACGTAATGCCCTGAGCAAACTATCCCAACTAGCGCAAGAACGAGGTTTGTTGGGATCTTCGAAACAGCCAATTTCTGTCTGGCGATCTGCACAGTAGGCATCCCAACACGGATAGATTTTCCGGACGCGAGTGTTTTTCTCTTGCCATCATGAAGTGCCTAGGACCGCTGATTGGCCAAGTGCAAATTTCGCATTTGATGCCAACGCATAAAAAAACCCTGAATCCAAGAGGACTCAGGGTTCAACGATTGTTATCGGCGATTGGACCTACTCGCGAGGTCGGATCGCTCCGGTCAGGCCGCTGTAGTCTACGCGGTCCGTTGTGTGCCACAAAGGTTGGCCCAACTCAACGCGACGGCGGAGAACCTCAATTTTGTCTGCACTGCCGGCAGGTGCGTCTGTGGCACTGAACTTCTCATCCTGCTGTGGCACGAAATCTTCATCGTGACCGTAGCGTAGGATGGCCTCAAACACGTTCTTGCATTGGCTCATAACTGCTAATATCCAATTTTCTTCTAAAGGCCTCAGGTCCTACCAATTGGCCATTGCGTTTGGTCTTGGTTTGTTTTGGTCTTGGTGCTCAACTTCCTTGGAGCACAAGTCTTCTCCGATACTCTGATTATTAACTTGATTACGTATGAGTCAAGAAAATTTGTTGCAACTACTGCTCTGAGTGACCTATCGCACGACACACAACGGTCGGAAAAGCAGTCACTTTGTCACCCCCATTCACGCGGTCATGAAATTTGCTGAGATCGCCTGCGTACGGAGGGCCATGAACCAAGGGAAAAATAGGCAACATTGGCCGTTCACCATGGGAGAAAGAACAACTTGGGACGTGAATCCTCCAGACTACCCCCGTTAGAACCCATTGTTGCCACACTCCAAAACATCATCGAAAACAGTACGTTGTGGATACCGCTAAGAGCCCGAAAAAAAATTTTTTCTTATGACATTACACCCTGTTAAACAGTAACAAACATGTGGATTCAGAAAACATTACGGCTTCCAGCCGCTTCCCGAGGGTTCCATCTTGTGACCCATGAAATTGTCAATTCAGTGCCCGAGATGTCATCCATCCGGGTGGGATGGATGCAAGTTTTCATCCAACACACCAGTGCTTCGCTAACAATCAACGAAAATGCCGATCCCGACGTACGGATCGACTTTGAAACCGCAATGAACCACGCGGTGCCTGAGACGCTGCCCTACGTACACACGCTCGAAGGAAGCGACGACATGCCCGCCCATGTGAAAGCTTCCATGATGGGTGCTAGCGTGATGATCCCGATCGGCAATGGCCGATTACAACTCGGTACCTGGCAAGGAATCTATCTCTGTGAACATCGCAACCGCGCCAGTGGTCGCCGCGTCATCATCACGATTCAGGGCGAAAGTGCCTAAATTCGCCGAGTGCGAGAGTGCATTCGATCCAGCAGCTAGCGAGGCTGCCGAGCTTTGGATTCAGTCCAGAGCTTTGGGTTTATCGCCGAAAGCCGAGTCCGATGTCGAAAATCGCTGCACTTGGCTGAATTGATCGCTTGCCGACTTCGTGAGTCGTTTGAGCATTCTGGTGCAGATCTATTCCAAAATCATGTCATCGACCGTCATTCCGCCTGGAATCATCGGCAGCACATGCTCCTGATAGGGAACCTGAACATCCAGCAGATACGGTCCTTTGTGGGTGATCATCTCACGAATGGCTGGTTCCAGATCAGCCTTTTCGCGAATCGTTGCCGCACCACAGCCGTATCCCTGAGCGATTTTGACGAAATCTGGATAGCGATCTTCCGCGTAGGTAAAGCGATCTGCGTTACTGGGCCCTGCTGCCTCTTCGTGATGAATCGGTCCCAAGTAAGTATGGGCACGATTGCGTCCCATGAAGCGATCTTCCCACTGCACGACCATGCCGAGATGTTGATTATTCAACAGCAGGACCTTCACTGGCAAATCCTCGCAGAAGCAAGTCGCCAGCTCCTGGATATTCATCTGGAAGCTGCCATCGCCATCAATATCGATGACGAGCGAATTGGGATTGGCTGCTTGGACGCCCATGGCTGCCGGCAAGCCAAAACCCATGGTTCCCAATCCGCTGCTACTGAGCCACGTGCGCGGCCGCTGGAACTTATAGAACTGAGCAGCCCACATTTGATGCTGGCCAACACCGACAGCGATGTAGGCGTCCATATCAGCTGTCACATCACTGAGGACCTCAATCGCATGCTGCTGCAGGATTCCATCAAATTCTTTGTCATAAGTCAGCGGAAACTTGACTTTCAATTGCTGACAGTGCTCCTGCCAATCGCTGATTTCCGGCTTTTGAATCACTTTATTCAGTTCGGTCAAAGCCTGCTTCACATCCGCACGCACGGGGATGTGAGCTGTCTTGTTCTTATTCAGCTCAGATCCATCAATGTCGATGTGGATAATCTTGGCATCTTTGGCAAATGCCTCGACCTTGCCAGTGACACGATCATCAAAACGCACTCCCAAAGCAATCAGCAGATCACAATCCCTGACGGCATAATTTGCATAGGCAGCCCCATGCATGCCAAGCCAGTCCAAAGATCGCTCATGGTCGGGTGAAACCGCACCGATTCCCATCAAGGTCGTGGTGACTGGAATGCCTGTTTTATTGATAAATTGTCGGAGTTCCTCGCTCGCTTCGCCGAGAATCACGCCACCTCCGGCATAAATGACGGGGCGACGGGCCAGCTTGATCGCTGCCGCGATCTGGCGAATGGTCTCACTGGGAACCGCAGGTGCGGCAGGTTCGTAGCCAGGCAAATCCATGGGCGGATCCATGTCCACCTCATTCAAATCGCCCAGTTGAACATCTTTGGGCATATCGATCAGAACCGGACCAGGCCGCCCGCTCTGAGCGAGGTGGAAAGCCTCCTTGATGATCCGTGGCAAATCGCTGACTTTTGTCACCAAATAATGATGCTTAGTGATTCCGCGACAGACCTCAACCATGGGCGTCTCTTGAAAAGCATCGCTCCCGATCGCCTTCGTGGGCACTTGCCCTGTAATACAGACCAGAGGCACGCTGTCGAGCTTGGCATCGGCAATCGCTGTGACCAAATTGGTCGCACCAGGACCGCTGGTGGCCATCACCACACCGACTTTTCCGGTACTCCGCGAGTAACCCTGTGCAGCGAACGCTCCACCTTGCTCGTGACGCGGAAGAATCGTGCGAATGGAACCTCCAAAACGCGTCAAAGCCTGGTGCATCGGCATGCTACAGCCGCCGGGGTAGGCAAAAAGCACATCAACACCATGCTCGACCAATGATTTGACCAAGATGTCGGCGCCAGTCATCAGTTGGGGGTCGGTAGCGGCTCTCGCAGTACTCATATGCTTCTAAATGGTTGAATTTAGGCTAATTAGACAAAGTAAGCAGGCAAAGAACGTTTTTTTGCATGCGTTATCAAGTGAGGAACAATGCTCGCCAGACAAGCTGACGAAGAAACAGGTTCGCGAATCGGCCAAAACTGACATTTACGCCGTCGGCAGAAACCTCGAATCTATGCGTTAACGTAAGTTCGTGCCGAAACTTAGGCAATGGTGAAAACGGCCTCTCGCAATGACAACTTGGCTCAATTTGTTGGCAGTCGCTACCGGTGGTGCGGTTGGTTCGGTCTGCCGCTACCTGATAACGGTTGCATCGATTGCAATTCCGGGGGGGTCAACGTTGCTGGGAACCACCCTTGTCAACCTAATCGGATGCGCTGCGATTGGCGGTTTCGCCGAAGTCATCCTGATCACCAACAGTATCTCAGAACGCACACAATTACTGATTCGCGTTGGTTTTCTCGGCGGCTTGACGACTTTTTCCACCTTTGCTGGTGAATCAGCTGCCTTGGCCGATGAAGGACGTTGGTTAGCTTGTGGTCTGTACGTCGCTGCAAACATGGTTCTTGGTTGGACGGCACTGGTGCTGACCGCAATGCTCGTCAAAGGCTGGCTTACATGATGCGAATCGCCTGGGTATTTCTTTGCCTGACCTCAACGTGCCCAATTTGGGGGCAGCAGGCACAGGGTCCGGAACGCTTACCGCACTACAGTGCCTCAAGCTCGCTTCGCGAAGATGCCAGTCTTCGTTCGGTTGCATTCGTGACACCCGAAACGGGACTCACCTGCGGGGATCGTGGGACGATACTGCGAACCGTGGATGGCGGGGGATCTTGGCAGCTTATCAATAGCGGCGTGGACTGCCCTTTATCAGCTGTCGTCTGGATCGACACAAACAACGCCGTGGTCGCGGGTGGCAACTACGATCGCATCACCGGCATCAGCCGTGGCGTAATATTGCTTTCTCAAGATGGTGGTCAATCATGGCAACGGGCTGACGATCAGGAACTGACACGGATTCACAAACTCGAAAAGAACAGCGAAGGCTCTATTCTAGCTCACTGTGATTGGTCACATGCCGTGCTGACCAACAGGCTCATCAGTCGCGATGATGGCAGAACATGGAATGACCATTCCGCGGACGATCGCACTGCATCAACGACGACAGCAGACCCACAACTCGCCACGACGTCACCATCTCTGAATGAGTTAATGCAGTGGTTTCAAGCCACAAAGATACCCGTTGCGATCCGTGGATCCTGTCGCATCAATCGCACAGATTACTGCACCGTTGGTGATCATGGCGTGATCCTGATCACACGAGACCAAGGTAAAACCTGGGTGACGACTCGCGGCAAAGAGCGTCGCACTTCAGTTCTGTTTGTTGCTGATAGTGCGAAGACCGCAGCATGGTCAATGCTGGGAAGCGAAGCACTGGAGTCACGGAATCGAGTCAGTCTTCTGGTTCGGGAAGCACTTACCACACCCGTCGCTGGTTCCCCCGACCATGCATTGGCCAACCAAATTGCGATCATGCTTGGTGCTTCGGGTGCAGATCCCATTGGCCAATGGGGTGATGATCTTCACCAAACCGCGTTAGCGTGGCTTGGTATCCACCAACCCACAGTGCTTGTTCTCGATGAAACCTTGCCGTCGGTCTTGCGTGAAGCATTCGTAAACGCTGCTGCATCAAACGGAATCCAACGCATTGCGGTTTATGGGTTCAATGACAGTAACGGAATCTCGTTGCACCGTGATGCGTTGCTGTCCCACAGTGGCGCGCTTGCTGGTGATCTGCACGTTGACGCGATGCACTACCTGTCTCCCAACGACATACAGATCAAATCAACCAATCTTCGCTACCCCTATGACATTTCACCCAACCAACGACGTGGGTCATCAGTCACCCATGGTCTTACATTACCACGGGGTCATCGCCTGGCAGGCGAAGTCAACGACGCGTCGCGTCATCAATTACAAATACTCAAAGCACGACTTCAACAATCTAATCGACTGCAACATCTGATTCAGAACAGCAACGATGCGGCTGTCTTCAATGAATCGATCAAACGCGTGCTGGACCAAACGGCAAAAGTGGACCAATTCCGCGTGGCATGGTCGCTCGTACAAGCAACACACCCCGGCAAATTGAGCAATGGCCTCGCTTTACATGAAGCGGCACTTGAACAATTCGCATCACGGTTCTCTGACTCTTCTGCTGGAAAATGGGCAGCGCTGCGAAAACAGGCCATTCTGAGAAGTGAGGAATGGAAATTGATCCGCTCCGCACTCATCAAACCATACGGTACTGCAAAAACAAATGGCTTAAATTCCGCCGTTCCAGTTTCACCATTTCAAGTCACCGATGGAAATATCCGTCAAGTCTCCAATGCATCGCCGCTCGTGGTACCCCAGCCTCAGCAGTACCAAATCGCAAAGTCGCCGAGGGCAGTCGAGAACAAAGCCAGTGTTGACTTGTTGTGGGAATTCCACCCTGTGGTTCTATTCGCCAGGGAAGCTGCCCGCGAACGAGGTGATCATCAGGGGCTGCAGGTTGCCAATGAAGTTTCTCCCAACCTGAAACGCCTTGCTGATTCCAAATCGGATCTGTGGCGCAGACTGCTGATGAAGGGAAGTGGAACACTTGTTGCCAAGCGTGCTTCATTACCCCCCAAACTTGATGGCATGCTGACGGATGAATGCTGGGAATCTGCAACACCTGCGGACCACGCGACTGTCCGGACTCGAATCGCGTACGACGAAGACTACATTTATCTCGCCATGCAAACCCATGCGAGCAATCTGCAGACTGATACGGTTGAGTCTGCTTTTTCCGAGAGCAACCGTGATCACGACCTGAGCATGACAGACCGCATTCAGTTGCGAATCGACACCGATCGTGATTTACTCACTGCCATGGAGTTGCAGATTTCTGGATCAGGACGCACCCATGATGCCATTGATGGAAATGTCAGATGGCAGCCCACGTGGTATTTGGATACTCATCGCGAAACCGCATTGGTAACCATCGAAGTGGCGATTGAACGCCGGGACATCACCGAACTTCCACTCACGCCTGGAGCCTCATGGTTCATCTCACCCGAGGTACTTACCTGTGGCGAAACAAATCCCTCGGCAGTGATTCCTGATCCGCGACGATGGGTGCGTGTCATCTTTCAATAGATACCGGCAGCATCGCGGCCTGGGATGAAGCGGAAAAAGGAGTCGTTCGATCTACTTCCGAACCAACTGGATCGAATGCACGTCGATTGCTTTTGTTCCAATGATTTCATCCGCTGAAAGCCGCAGCGTGCATTCACCTTTGGGCAAGTATAAATTCCCCAGCGTCAATGTTTTGAAATCCTTTACAAAGTAGTGTGACTTCTCGACTCGTTCCTTCGATTTATCGTAGAGCGGTGGATCAAATACTTCGACCACGGGTGCCGAGGTGAACTGCACAGACTCATCCTGCAACTCGGAAGTTAATCGCATGGTCACACCTTCGTCGCCAGTTGCGCAGGTGTATCGCAAAATCACTTCGTACTCCCCGGCAGTTGCTACGTCGACATTCCATGTGATTGAGGCATCTTTACTTTTCCAATTGGTAAAGAATGAATTATTCGGTGACTTGACGCTACGTTGAACATCCCCATGTTCCTGACCATCACGTGCGGGCAACATCGTTGATGGCCCAAACCCAACGTTAAAGGGCCGGTCGCGGTTCTTCGCAAACTCGACTTTCATCTCCTCACGGTACTGCCTGGCACGCTTCTGCATTCCCACCGCGATCTCTGGATATTCTGCACTCACATCTTTCCGTTGGCCTCTGTCAGATCCAATATCGAACAATCGCCCCTCAGTATCGAAGCGGAACGTCTGATTTCGAACACTCACCTGCCCTCCACGTATTGAAAACAACTCACGTGGACTCCAACTTGCTTTGGGATCCTTCAGCAACGGCAACAGGCTGAGACCATCAACTGGCTTTGGCAAGGGCTGATCAACATCAGCCATATCCATCAGAGTCGGCAGCAGGTCAATCGCACCCGCTATGTTCTGAATTTCAGATCCAGTCTGAACCTTACCCGGCCACCGCACAAACAACGGGGACCGCAAGCCTCCCTCGTCGATGGAACCTTTCTTTCCCTTCATTCCACCGTTCCAACGAAATGAGTTGGGGCCATTGTCCGAGAAGTAAACGACGATGGTGTTCTCTTCTAACGACAGTCGGTTGAGCGTTTCCAGAAGTCGACCGACATTCCAGTCGATATTTTCCACCATTGCCAAAGCCGCACGCGTCATCTGCAGATCCTCGCGATTTTGATCGCGATGACGCATCGCAGGCAACGCATCTTTGAACTTTTCGTAAAACTCATCGGTGATCATCATCGGTGAGTGGGGCGTATTCAACGGCACATAACACAGAAACGGCTGCTTCCAATTTGCTTCGATGAACGCAATCGCATGATTAGTAAGGTCGTCGACAATGAATCCATCACCACGAACAAGCTCACCATTATGATCCAGAGGAGGACTGAAATAGTGCCCCCAATGACCAGAAGTAAAACCGTAATACTCGTCAAAGCCACGATCATTTGGATGAAGAGGTGACTGTGTTCCGTTGTGCCATTTCCCGAAGGCACCCGTCGCATAACCGGCCGCCTTGAAGACATTTGCCAGGGTAGTCTCATCGGTATTCAGACGTTCTTGACCCTGACTCACTCCGCTAACGCCTGTACGAGGATGATACCTTCCCGTCAGAAACTCAGCACGAGTTGGCGCGCAAACCTGACAGACATAAAAGTTCTCAAAAGAGGCACCCTGCTTGGCAATCGAATCGAGATGTGGAGTGGAAAGATTTGTGTTTCCGTGAATCCCCAGATCTCCCCAACCCTGATCATCAGTCAAAACAATCAACACGTTGGGCCGTACAGCCCAGCAGGCATGCAGATTCATCCCGAGTAGCAACGCAAAACCAAACCACGCGCGGCGATTCCATGGTCTGTCCACCGCAATCTTTACTATTTCATGCATTCTGTTTTCCATGCGTATCCAGCTCAAAAGTGTGGTGATCGCGGTCGCACACCGCTGCTGTGGAATCAACGCACCACCCGCCCAGAACCCGACCCATGCGCTAATGCATCGACCTCAGCACGACTTGAATGATTAAAATCACCTTCGATCGAGTGGGCCAAACAGGATGACGCCACTGCAAAATCCAGGGCCTCTTCCAGCGATGGATAATCTGCACTGGTCAACGCATAAATCAGTCCCGCTGCAAAGGAATCTCCACCACCCACACGATCCACAATATTGCGAATCTCATAAGGTGCATAGTCATCGCTCTGCCTTGGCGCAAAGATTGCCGTTTCACTTTGAGCCGCATACAACATAGCGCCCCAATTGTTGTGTGACGCCGATAAACTTTCACGCAAGGTAGTCGCGACAATTCCAATATTGGGAAAGTCGGCAACTACCTGTCGGGCGACGTCAGGATAGCTCGCGATATCTAATTTTCCGGAATGCACATCCGAATGTTCACCACGTATTCCTAGCACATCGCCGCAATCTTCTTCGTTAGCGATCAGCACATCAACGCTGGTCAACACTTCGGACATCACTCGTTTAGCCAAATCCCGCTTGGAGGTTTCAGGTTCCCATTGCCAAAGCTTTGCCCGAAAGTTCAAGTCACAGGAAACAGTCAGTCCAGCCTGCTTCGCCGCGCGCACTGCAGCCACAGTCGCCTCAGCAGCTTGGCTTGAAATTGCGGGTGTAATCCCGGTAACGTGAAACCACTGTCCATCGGCAAAAATCCCGGGCCAGTCGTAAACCTGAGCCTCCGTCAGACTGATCGCCGAATGATCTCGATCATAGATCACACGGCTTGGTCTCTGATTGGCACCCTTTTCGAGAAAGTAGAGGCCCAGTCGACCATAGTCCGTCCGGACAATGTGCGAGGCCATGCCAGTGGCTTGCAGCGATGCAATGCAAGCGTCCGCGAGGTCATTGTGCGGAAGTGCAGTCACAAACTTGGCATCTGCACCAAAGAACGCAAGAGAAGCAGCAACGTTTGCTTCTGCCCCGGCGAAGGTGACTTCCAAGGTGCCCGGCAATCCCTGCCCCAAACGAACGAAGCCAGGTGGGGTCAACCGCCCCATGATTTCACCAAATGTAATGATCGATTTCATTTGTCGCGTAATTCCTTGATAACATTTCGGGCCTCTGTGGCATGGTCAATAACGACTGACCAATTGCGTTGCTGAATCATTTTCCGAGGAGCCAACCAGGATCCACCAATCGCGGGTACCGCTGCGTCGAACAGATAGCCTGCCATGTTAGCTGCATTAATACCGCCCAGTGGCAAAAACTGGAGCCCAAGGTGCGCGTACGGCGCGTACATACTTCGAAGATACTTGATTCCGCCGCTCGGTTCAGCAGGAAAGAACTTTAGCTCCCGACACCCAAGTTCGACCGCCAATTCGATCTCCGACGGTGTCACGATCCCCGGAGCAAAGGGTAGCCCAAGCTGCTTGGCTCGCTCCACCACCTTCACATTCAAGCCGGGCGCCACTCCGAAAGCAGCACCAGCATCCACAACCTCTTCCACTTGTTGCGGGCTCAGAATGGTCCCCACCCCTGCAAGCATCTCTGGCACCTGCTCACGAACAACGCGCAAGGCATCGACCGCGGCAGGTGTACGTAACGTTAATTCCATGGCTTCAATGCCGCAGGCCAATAATGCTCGTGCCAGAGGCACTGCGTCCTCAGGCTGATCAATGACCAATACCGCAATCACGCCGCTCTTCTCAATGCGTTGGAGTGTTGACTCGGGGAAAAGTGAATCCATGAATCCTATTTCTAAAGACGAACTTTCAAGTAGGTGAATGGTAACAAACGATAATCGTTCGAGGATTTTAGATACACCGGCAACAAGTCAAAGTCGTGCATCTATTTTGACAGCCAACCAGCCTGAGTCGCGGTCACCATGTGCTTGTTGAACTTGAAAACAGCTCTGGCGTTCAAAAATGCCCGACTCACAAGGATGGCAATCCAAAGTTACGAAAACAGATGGGTTGCAAAATCACCGGAATTATCGAAACGCAGGGGAGCCGGCTCACCCAACAATTCCAAGTCAGAACGCTGGCAAGCTGCCTCCCAGTAACTCCGACTGCACGCAATCTCGCTGAGTTGAAGCGTATCTCGAATCCACAACCAATTGAGATCCGACCGTCTCGCTGCCTGGGTTTGCGAGACCACCGCATCCAAAACGTCCCGATCTGAATCAAAAGTAATAGGAATGGCTCCGGCTGTGACGTGAGCACTGGTAACACAATTGATTCGGGTAACTTCTTCATTGATTGCGTTCACCATTCGACGGTGACCGTAATCGGCAATTCCCACACCACATCCATTACCCGCTGTCTTTTCTGTTAAGGATCGTACGTAAATCTGCCGTATTTTCGGAAACTCGTCGGGGGCAGCGCTACGATCATTGGTCTTTCGACCGATCACATTGGTATCCATTCCACAACCACTGATCTCTTTTCCTATTTGATCCACGATCAATAAATCAGCATGGTCAAAAGGTAAACGCGGCATTCGGCTGCGAGCCAATTCCAAGAGTTCAGGTTCGCGGGTCAGAAAGTCGGGTGATGCTACCGCTTCGACATGCGAGGTGTTTTCGAACGCATCCTCAACAATGGCAATGCCAGCGATAATGGAAACACTTTCCACAATCATGGAGACAATCTCTGGCGCCAGCAATTCAAGCCGATGGTCGTAGTTGGGAAACACTTGATGATACAGATAGGCACCCCGATGTTTTCCCAGCCCAATCATCAGCATTTTGATCAGGCCGCTTTCATACATTCCGGCTAACCGTGTGTGAGGCTTGATGCGATTCACCACGACAACATGGTCGGCTTCACTGGCAACGCGATCGAAATGAACATCCACTCCATCCGCAGTTGTCCCGATCAATACCGTGTCCATGCTGGCTTCGACAGGGCATCCCATGTGCTCTGGCGTTACCCCGTATGAAGCAAGCACTGCTGCCTGACCCTCAGCAGTTGCCCCACCATGGCTTCCCATGGCCGGCACGATGACGGGTCGACCACCCCGATCCCTCACCTGCTCAACCACACACGCAACAATGGTTTTCAGGTTTGCGATCCCACGACTCCCCACAGCAATGGCCACCCGTTGCCCTGATTGAATCTGCGTCAGGGGTGACTGTTGTACCGTCGAACCAACGGCTGCAGGTATATCAACAATGGCGTGCTGCTGAAAATTCTGCCTTACCGGAAAGAACTCCGGGTAAGGCGATTTATCCAAACTCTTCACTGCTCTTTCACTACTCACTGTGTCCGCAACTCCAAGGGATTGACATCCAACTGGGATCCACCGGCCTGCAATTGCTTGACACCCGCACCACTGACCTTGGTTCGTTGAACATCAACACTTTTCAAGCCAGACATTTTCAGAATCGGAGCAACTGATTGGTCAGAAATCTGCGTTCCAGTCATCCACAACGTTGTGATCTTTTTCGCGCCACCAAGTGAGTCAATCGCGCCGTCACCCACCTTTGTCCAACTCAAATCGACTTCATCCAGTTGTGTCGCTTTCCTGAGCCAATTCCCCAAACCTGAATCGATCCGCGTTGCTTCCAGATTCAGCTGTTCCAATTTCTCTGGTTCAGGAACCAGACGCTGCACTGCAGCATTGCCGACTGGCAAACGTGAGAGATCAAGCCACTGTAAAGAAGGCGACACGGGAATGGTCTGCAAACCTGCCTCCGACACTTCGCAACCCGCCAAACACAATTGCTGAATGGGGTAAGACACGCGATTGTCAGCGAGATGCTGATCATCGACTGTCAAAAAATCGCGTACCGAACGATCCAATCCGTTCCAATCCAATTCGTCTTCCAGCGAGGCGCTTTCTGCGTTGACCTTGTACAGCGTTGCAAGTTGACCATAAACCCATTGTCGATCGCGAGCATTGCGACCGTCGATCAACTGATGTGTTCGCAGAATTGCATGCGCATACCAACGCGCAATATCCGAACGTTCCTGCGCGGCCTCTCTGCCATCCTGCCTCAACTCGTTCATCGACATCGAATCACCGCCAACCAACAAGCGGTATCTTGCGAATTGCAACCGCGATGAATCCCAGCCACCGACGGTAGCGATTTCCGGTCCCAGATGAAGTGACTCAAAGTAGCCAGCGATACCCTCAATCAACCAGAAATCTTCTTTGGCTGCTGGCATGCTGCGTCCTAAACCAGAGCGTGTGGCTTCGCGGAAAAGCTGGTGTACCAATTCATGCCGACGTGTTGCGGGGTCGTCCTGATCCGAAGCAAACAGCAGGACTGTCTTGTACTTGTCGCTATAGAAACCTGTTGACAGCTCCACTCCCGGAGTCGCGCCTAGCACTTTGCGGTACTCATCGGCATTGCTACACAACACCACTCGCAACTTTCGACGAATCGTGATGCGCTGAGGGCTACTCTCCAAAAAAGAGGTGACGGATTCATCATCACCCATCTCTTTTAACGCCAGAGAAACCTGTGCACTTGATTCCCACAAAGGAAAAAACATTTGAGTCCAAACCCAATAACAACGTTCTAAGTCCTCGGCAACTCGCATACTGGCTTCGCGATCAGCTTTGCTGTAGAGGACGAAATGCGCTGTATCCACCTGCGCATATGAGCCTGACTTCCAACCAAGCCAACGCGGCGCACCTCGCCCCCGTTTTGCAGTCGATTCAAAGTCCCCCTTCAACGGCAATCCCAGAAAACGCCGGATCCCGGGATTGCCAGGGTCAACATGATGAGCCTGCCAAAGTCTTCGATAGGCTTTCCAACCAGGAGACGCCTGCTCACCCACGGCGACATCGGCAAACAGTCCCTCACCGGATTCAGAAACCCGAGCCTCTGGGGCAAGCGGAAGAAACAAGGTTGTGCGGTCAACTGCAATAGCAGCGTTGCCACCCACAAGCAGGCAAATGCACGCGGCAATGCATCTCGCCAAAAATTGCTGACCCTGATTGCAGCCCACCGATTTGCTCGTCTCACGCCTCGCATCCAATCGAGCATCCAATCGAGCATCCACATGCAAACGCGTTTCTGTCCCTCCAGCTCGACAGAAGCTATTTCCATCCAAAGTAATTGTTTGCATCTTCTGCATCACATGCTCATTCGCATTAAACTGTATTGACCGCGTGTCATCCTGCTGGTCCTGCAATAATCCAACCTCCAGCGACGGAATCCCGCAGGTTCATGCATTCCGACAAACGTATAGTCTACCACCCCAGAACGATCATGCTGATACACACCATGTCCCACCGCTTGACTTTCCTACTGCTCGCGCTCTGTTTTTCCTTCGGTGTCTTTCAGTCAAATCTCAGCGCTGCCGAGCGAAACGTGCTGTTCATCATCACGGACGACGAGAGTCCGACTCTGGGTTGTTACGGCGATCCAATTGCGAAAACACCAGCAATTGATGCCGTTGCTCGCGACGGTGTCATCTTTCGCAACGCATTTGCGACCACGGCTTCCTGCAGTGCCAGTCGCAGTGTGGTGATGAGCGGTCTACACAATCATCGCAATGGCCAGTTTGGTCACCAACACCACTTCCACAAATTTTCGTCTTTTCACAACGTGGTCACGCTCTCGTTGCCTCGCGTGATGGCACGGGCCGGGTATCGCACCGGAAATATCGGAAAATACCATGTGGCACCTGAAACGGTGTATCACTTCGAAACCAGTCTGAGAGGCAATGGTCGCAATGCCGTCCAGATGGCTGAGGCGAGCCGCGATTTCCTGACTAATCGTGACGACGATCGCCCTTTCTTCCTGTACTTCGCAACCTCAGACCCACATCGCGGAGGCGGAACCGACAAAACGTCCAAACTGGAGCTCAAGCCTGACCTGTTCGGTAATAAACCGAACAGAAAATCCCACCCCGATGTCGACGAAGTCTTTTATGACCCTGCCAATGTCGCTATCCCAGCGTTTCTTCCCGACACCGCTGAAACCCGTGAAGAGCTAGCACAGTACTATCAGTCATGCTCGCGAATTGATCAGGGTGTTGCCCGACTGGTTCAGATTCTCAAGGAGGCAGATCTGTATGACAAGACATTGATCATCTTCACAAGTGATCATGGAATGGCATTTGCCGGTGGCAAAACGACTGTCTACGAAGGCGGTCTGCGTGTCCCGATGGTGGTTCGTGATCCCTATCAGGCAAAACGAGGCGTCGAATCCGAAGCGCTCATCAGCCACATTGACATCACTCCCACCATCCTTGATTTCGGAAAGGGCTTGAATACTGAAACCAATGGCCCAAAGAATCCGCTCAATGCTGATCAGTTCTGGAAAGATCGCGGTGAAGCCTTGAAGGAAAACCGAAATGGGGGAAAGAAATTCAATTCCTATCACGGAAAGTCATGGTTGCACTGCCTCAGCAATCCTGACAAACAACACCACGACACGATTTTTGCTTCTCATACATTTCACGAAATACAAATGTATTATCCCATGCGTGTCGTCCGCGACAGCAAGTACAAACTGATTTGGAATATCGCGCATCCGCTACCCTATCCATTTGCTTCTGACCTTTGGGCAGCCAGTAGCTGGCAGGCCCAATGGGCATTGGGCAAAGACGCAAACTATGGCAACAAAACGGTTGGCGAATATGTTCACCGACCGCAATTCGAACTGTTCGATATCGCCGCTGATCCGCACGAAACCACGAATCTAGCCGAAAGCGCCGGACATCAAGACGTGCTGGAGAAATACAAGAACAAGCTAAAACAGATGCAGAAAAAGATGGAAGATCCATGGATCATGAAATGGAACTATGAATGATCTTCTGCGGTACCGAGGAAATAACGATTCAAAAAGGCCTTGCGATCATGCTGTTCTGAGGCCAGTTCGACCATCCCATAAAGTCTTTCCTGATCCCGACGCTTTTTATCGGCAAGAAACTCGTCATCTCGAAACATTTCCGGCGGTTGAGAAATAATTTGAAAACACTCGGGTGGTCGTGAACCAGCGATCACGCCCTGCCGATCAAGCATCGAAATCGCGGTCGCCAAACGGTGATCATGGCGACTGACTCGTTGCAATCGATCGTTCATCCAATCTAAACCAAAACCTTGACACTCCTCTGGATGCTCAGACAACAGAGTGAGCACACGGGAATAGAAATCCGCATCTGGGTTTGCCCACTCAATGAACTGCATCTGTGTCATCAAATCATTCTGGTCGTAAAGCCAGAGACATAGGCTTGGATTGCCATCTCGTCCAGCACGACCAATTTCCTGATAATAGGATTCGACGGAGCCTGGTGTTTCAGCATGCATCACGAGCCGTATATCTTCTTTGTCCACCCCCATTCCAAACGCGTTGGTCGCCAGTACCAAATCAGCTTTACCGGACATGAACGCTTTTTGTATCCGACGTCTTTTATCGCGGGGCAAATCTCCGTGATAATTGACATGATCAATTCCGCGGGAAAGTAAGGCATCACTGAATCGCTCAAGAGTTTTAATCAATGAGAAGTAAATGATAACGCTTCCGTTGCGATAATTTTCGTCGTTAAGCGTGGATTCAACCACATCAATTTTTTCAGCCTCGTCCCATACTTCACGTACATCCAACTTCAAATTGGGCCGATCAATTCCTTCGTGGAACAAGCGAATTTCATCCGCAGGAATTCCCAACTGTCGATAGATATCGGCACGACACTCAGCAGTCGCCGTTGCCGTCAATGCGATCGTGGTGGGATCATGTAACCAATGTCGAATTTCAGCCAATCTCGAATAGTCGGGTCGAAAATCATGCCCCCACTGGCTGACACAGTGGGCTTCATCGACTGCCAACAACGAAACTTCACGGTTTGACAATACTTCCCGGAACTCGGACTTTTTGAACCGTTCTGGAGTCACATAAAGAAGACAATACTTCCCCTCTGCAACCTCAGCATATCGCTGCAATCGCTGTTCACGACCAAGCGACGAGTTAATGAACGCTGCATCGATGCCTCTTTCTTGCAAGGAGTCAACTTGATCTTGCATCAATGCGATCAAGGGCGAGAGCACAAGTACAAGGCCTTGGCGACCGGACTGCAAAAGCAGAGCAGGAATTTGATAACAGAGTGACTTACCCATCCCAGTGGGCATCACCACCATCGCATGCTTACCATCACACACGTGGCGTATGATCTCGGCTTGTGGCTTCCGAAAAGATTCAAACCCGAAAAATTGACACAACACGGACTCCGGAGTCCGTGGCTCGGTTGAATCCTGATGCGAGTGTAGATGCTTGCTCTTATTCATGCTGACATGCTGCCGCCCGAGACCAAAATCGACAACCCCGCATCTTCGACAAACCGTTCGCCAAGCTTCGAATGAGGCTCTCCTTGGCCAACCAAAAACGCACGAATCGGCTTCCGGACGATTCTGCGACGCTATTTAACGGTGTTTACTGGCGATTCTGACTGCAAAACGCCCTCTTTTCTTTGCATTGCCTCAGCTGATTCTCCATAACCGGCACATCTCTATTTTTCAGACAACGGGTATCCACTCGTGTTTTTATGAATTTTTCTACTCTTTAAATCTTCACTGAGGCACAACCATGTCAGATGACGAAGCAATTGATTTTGAACAAATTGAAGCTGAGACAGAACTCGCGTCCCCAGAAAAATTTGCTGGTAACCTGCTTGAATGGGCAGTGGAACGACAGGCGAGCGACCTGTTCATTTCCGATGAAGTGCAATCTGTTTCGAGTAAAATCCGTCGACTTGGACGTGTCGAGCACGTTCGAAAACTGACATGAGATTACGAGCGTCGTATCCAAGGGCAGGTACGCGTGCTGGCCGGAGGTGATCCCGGTGAAATGCTGCGCCCGACCGAAGGGAGAGGCATCACGGTGACACCGAACGGTCGTGAAATAGATCTGCGTCTAAGTAGCATGCCAACGCTACATGGGCAGGATGTCTCGATAAGACTCTTTGATCCTGTAAGCGGTGTCCGAAGCCTGAATGAACTTGGTTATGATGCGGCTGAACTTAAAATGATCAGGGAACTGCTACGTCAACCATCAGGGCTGATCCTGGTCGCGGGCCCAGTTGCAAGTGGTAAACCCAGCACGCTGTATGCGATGGTCGATGAGTTGAATGATGGAAGCCGAAAAATCCACACGCTCGAAGATCCTATCGAGCATTCCATTCCCGGCGTCATTCAATCGCAAATCAATGAGCGGGCAAATCTTGGTTTCGCAGAGCTTCTTTCGACAGTGCTTCGACACAGCCCCGATGTGATCATGATTGGTGAAATTCGCGATGCACGCACTGCTGCAACTGCGATTAGGGCGGGAACAAGTGGTCAACTTGTGCTGGCAACCATCCACGCCCGTTCAGCAGCAGAAGCAGTCGATTCGATGCTGCACTACGGTGTCAATCCAAATGCTATTTCACAAGCCTTATTGGGAGCCATCAACCAACGATTGGTCGGACGAATCTGCTCCGAATGTGGAGAGCGGGTCGGCGGGCAAAGCCCCGAAGTCGACGAACGCGTCGCGCATCGACTCGGTGATCTCTCCGCTGAACTCTGGAAAACAACCGGTTGTGATGCATGTTACGGCAATGGCTTTTTAAAGATGACCTGCGTCCCGGAGATCCTTACGATCAACCGATCCCTCAAGGAAGTGATCGCAAGCGGTTCCACCTCGGTGACACTTGAAGATGCGGCCAAGAACAATGGCATGCTCTGCATGGCAGAGGCACTGGCAGCCCGACTGTATCGAGGCGAAACCACACCGCAAGAAGCGCACCGAGTGATCCCTGTTCCACAATTCGCAAGATTGCGAGTTTCGGTCTGAAGCACCAACAGGCCACATAAAAAAGGCGGCCAACCACTATCGGTTAACCGCCCTTTCGTGAAATCAATCGGCTGACTGGGTTCAGACCTGACCTTCGCCCGGTGTCACATCATCAGGACCAGCCGTTGGATCAGCGGCTTCGGGTGCTGCTTCTGTTACCGGTGTCTCAGCAACTGGTGCTTCGGCGACTGGTGCTTCTGTGACTGGTGCTTCTGTGACCGGTGCTTCTGTGACCGGTGTCTCAGCAGCTGGTGGTTCGGCGGCGGGAGTTCCCATGCCGAGCATTTCAGCAATCTGCCCGTCACCGGCAGCAGCCCCTTGCTCAGCGTTGAGCAGTGGAAAGCTATCCTCAAGCGTCTGCACAGGTGCACTGGCAAGTTCTTCCAGAGCCTCGCGTCGGTAATTGACCTCTGACTCTTGGAAGATACGGAAACCAGTACCAGCCGGAATCAGGTGTCCGAGAATCACGTTCTCTTTCAAACCCACCAATTTGTCGACTTTGCCAGCCAACGCTGCTTCCGTGAGTACTTTCGTGGTTTCCTGGAAGGAAGCCGCACTGATAAAGCTGTTCGATTGCACAGCCGCTTTGGTGATACCGAGCAACTGAGTGCTGGCAGTTGCACTTTTTGGTCGCTTGCCTTTAGCGATCGCACCTCCGAGAGCTTCGATCTGAGCATTGGTTTGCTCAAATGACTCTTTCGGAATGATCGTATCCTTGGCGTAATCACTATCACCAGGATTCGAAATCTTGATACAGCCACTGAGTTCTTCGTTCGCTTTGCGGAACTGGAATCGATCCATCACCAAACCGGGAAGCAAGTTGGTGTCACCGGAGGTTTCGATTTTCACTTTACGCAGCATACGAGCAATGATGATTTCGCAATGCTTATCGTTAATCTCAACCTTCTGCGACTGATAGACCTGCTGGATCTCGTGCAACAAGTATTGCTGCACTGCTTCCTCACCCGAAACTCTCAGGATGTCGTGTGGAACCAATGGCCCATCGACCAATGCCTGACCGGCTTTGACCAAGTCACCGCTGTGCACTTGGAAGTGCTTTCCGTGTGGCACAAGGTGTTCACGCTCGATTCCTGATTCACTCCGAACGATAATAGTTCGCTTGCCACGTTTTCTTTCTTTAAGAATCTCAACTTCGCCGTCCACTTCTGCGATCACTGCAGGATCTTTCGGCTTTCGAGCTTCGAAAATCTCAGTCACTCGTGGCAGACCACCTGTGATGTCCGAAACACCGCCGGCCTCACGTGGCATCTCAGCGAGTACAGTACCGGGCAGGATATCAGCACCTTCCTTGACGATGATCATGGCACGTTCCGGCAAGTACTGAACATCCAATGCTTTGCGTTCTTCACCAGAGACATCTTCCACAACAATTTGAGGATGAAGATCACCTTTGTGATCAACAATCATCATTCTCATATTGCCGCTGGCTTCGCGCTCAATCCGCATCGTTTCGCCATCGACAATGTCTTCGAAGCGAACCTTACCAGGAACCTCGGAAAGAATTGGGATGGAATACGGATTCCACTCACAGAGAATGGTTCCCTCTTTGACCTTCTTGCCTTCCTTGACTCGCAAGGTTGCACCGGTCGGAACAGGATACGATTCGATTTCACGACCCCGATCGTCGACGAGTGAGATTTCACCGTTTCGAGTCAGCACAATTTGCTCACCCGAGGTGCTCTCAACCGACCGCATCCTTGTCAGGCGAATCTCACCAGCCTTCTTCGATTTGATATCCGATTCAACGGACTGTTTACTCACGCTACCACCGATGTGGAACGTACGCATGGTCAACTGGGTGCCTGGCTCACCAATGCTTTGTGCAGCGATGATTCCAACGGCCATCCCTTCTTCAACCAAAGCACTGGTCGACATGTCCATTCCGTAGCAACAACGACAAACACCAAGTGGTGCATCACAAGTCATTGGTGTACGAACTTGAATCTTCTCAAGGCCCATCGCCTCGATCTTACGAGCGATTTCAGGTGTGATCATTTCATTCTCAGAAACGATCACCTCGTCCGTGACGGGATTCACGATCGACTGCCGACTGACACGACCATTGATCGAATCAACCAGACTGACCTCGACCTTCTCACCACGGTAAACCACACCCTTGGTGATTCCCTGAGTGGTACCACAGTCGTCCATCGTGACCACAACGTTTTGCGCAACGTCGGCCAACTTACGTGTCAGATATCCACTGTCTGCGGTCTTAAGAGCGGTATCAGCCAGACCTTTACGAGCACCGTGCGTCGAACTGAAGTACTCCAACACCGACAAACCTTCTCGGAAGTTCGCCTTAATGGGAGTTTCGATAATCTCACCGGTTGGCTTGGCCATCAGACCACGCATACCAGCAAGCTGTCGAATTTGCTCGATACCACCACGAGCACCAGAGTGCGACATCAAGAACACAGGGTTGATATACCACCCACCCTCACGGATGTCATTCTTCATGGCATCCATCATGTCTTTGGTGATCGCCTCACGAGCGTTGGTCCATTCGTCCAAGACGTGGTTGTATCGTTCCTGTCCACTCATCAAACCACGGTCGTAGTTTTTCTTGAGCTTCATCACTTCCTTCTCAGCACTCTTGATGAAGGAAGTCTTGGTATCAGGAGTGACCAAGTCATCGGTTGCGAAAGACAAACCACTGCGAGTCGACTCACTGAAGCCCATTTGCATCATGTCGTCGAGCAAGTGAATGGTTGCACGCCTACCGAGACGTTGGTAGCAGTCACTGATGGCACCAGCCAAGTCACCACTCCGCATTGCCTGATTATAGAAATCCATTCCATCCGGAAGCATTTCGTTAAAACGAACGCGTCCTGGCGTCGTGTCAATGACAGCGCCATAACGGCCTGAATCATCATCGGTTTTGAGTCTTTGGAACTTGGGCAGACGCATTTTGATCTTCGCATGCAGGGCACATGCACCCTGCGCAAATGCAAGATCAACTTCGTCATACCCGGCAAACACCATACCTTCGCCGCGTTGATCGGGCATTTCGACGGTGGTGTAATAACAACCCATCACAATATCCTGTGACGGACTCATGATCGGCTTGCCATTGGAAGGTGCGAACACGTTGTTGGTGCTCATCATCAACGTGTGCGACTCGACCTGTGCTTCAATCGACAGCGGCAAGTGAACTGCCATCTGGTCACCATCGAAGTCAGCGTTGAATCCTTTGCAGACCAACGGATGCAGGTGAATGGCGTTACCCTCAACCAGCGTCGGCTCAAAAGCCTGGATGCCCATGCGGTGCAGCGTGGGAGCACGATTCAACAAGACAGGGTGATTGGTGATCACTTGCTCAAGGATATCCCAGACTTCCTCATCCTTACGCTCCAGCATCTTCTTGGCCGACTTGATCGTATCGGCGTGACCGAGTTCTTTCAGTCGTCGAATGATGAACGGTTGATAGAGTTCAAGTGCAATTTTTTTGGGCAGACCGCATTGGTGCAATTTCAAACGCGGCCCAACAACAATCACACTTCGAGCAGAATAATCGACTCGTTTGCCCAGCAGGTTTTCGCGGAAACGCCCCTGCTTACCCTTGATCATATCGGTCAAGGATTTCAGCGGTCGGTTCGATGAACCCAAAACGGGTCGCTTGCAGCGATTGTTATCGAACAGAGCATCAACGGACTGCTGCAGCATCCGTTTCTCGTTACGGATAATGACTTCCGGTGCATTCAGGTCAACCAACTTCCTCAAACGATTATTTCGGTTGATGATTCGACGATACAAATCATTGAGGTCACTGGTAGCGAAATTGCCGCTATCCAGCAAAACCAGGGGACGCAAGTCCGGTGGGATCACGGGGATCACGTCAAGCACCATCCACTCAGGACGATTGTCGCTGTCACGAATCAACTCAACGATTTTGAGCCGGTTGATCAGGTCTTTCTTCTTCTGCTTCGAACCAGTCTCATCGAGTTCGACTCGCAACTCCTCAGACAGTTTGACCAGATCAAGCTTGTTGAGCAATTTCCGAACGGCCTCCGCTCCCATATCGGCCTCGAAACTGCCCTCACCGTATTGAGTACGAGCAGCACGATACTCTTCTTCCGTGAGCAACTGCTCCGGCTCGAGTTCCGTTGTGCCCGGATCGATCACCACATAGTCCTGGAAGTAGATCACTTTCTCAAGTGAACTGGTCTTCATATTCAGCAGATTCCCAAGCCGCGAAGGCATTGCTTTGAAGAACCAGATATGGACCACAGGAGCAGCAAGTTCGATATGCCCCATTCGCTTACGACGAACGCGGCTGTGTGTGACTTTGACACCACAGCGATCGCAGATCATTCCCTTGTACTTCATCCCGCGATACTTGCCGCAGGCACACTCCCAGTCCTTCTCAGGTCCAAAAATGCGTTCACAGAAAAGACCGTCCTTCTCGGGACGATAGGTTCGGTAGTTGATCGTCTCGGGTTTCTTGACTTCCCCGAATGACCAACTCTTGATGTCCTGGGGACGAGCCAGTGAAATCCGAACCGATGCGTAATCATTAATGCGATCGTAGCTATTGGTTTCGCCAATCGACATATTGTTGTGCTCCTGGTCGGCCTGTGGCGGCCGTTTCCGTGACTGAGACTCTTCTGGCGTGATATCTGACTAGGACAAACCGTGCTGAAAATGATTCCTTGTTCGCTCTGCCCTAGTCGTGGCAATTTTTCTGAAAACCTGATTTACGGATGGGTTTTGCAACCGATGCGGCTGACCTAGATAGGTCGTTTCTCAAGCTGCATGTTGAGTGCAAGACCGCGAATCTCGTTGGTCAAAACATCGAAACTGGCTGGCGTTCCCGCCTCCAGCGTGTTCTCTCCCTTGACCATCGACTCGTAGATTTTGGTACGTCCTTCAACGTCATCACTTTTGACGGTCAAGAGTTCCTGCAGGATATAGGCGGCACCATATGCCTCCAACGCCCAAACCTCCATTTCTCCAAAGCGTTGTCCACCGAAGCGGGCTTTACCACCGAGAGGTTGCTGGGTGATGAGTGAGTATGGTCCGGTGCTTCTCGCATGAACTTTGTCATCAACAAGGTGGTGCAGCTTCAACATGTAGATGTACCCCACAGTTGTTTCCTGCTCCATCGGACGGCCTGTACGACCATCACGAAGGCGAATCTTGCCGTGTGCCGGCAAGCCGGCCTCATCAAGACACTTGTTGATATCACTTTCGGTCGCACCGTCGAACACGGGGGTGATTGCCTGAAAACCAAGCTTGGCACCAGCCCAACCGAGATGCGTTTCAAGAATTTGACCGACGTTCATACGACTTGGAACACCAAGTGGATTCAACATGATTTGAATCGGTGTCCCATCCGGCAGGAACGGCATGTCTTCAATCGGAAGGATCTTCGCAATCACACCCTTGTTACCGTGACGTCCAGCCATCTTGTCACCAACACTGATGACACGCTTGGTTGCGATGTAAACCTTGACCATCTGCAACACACCGCTGCGAAGTTCGTCGCCGCGTTTCATGCTGTTCAGTTTTCGGTCACGAACATCAATGGACACTTCGACATTCGCCCACTGTTGAGCGTAAATCCGCTCAACCTCTTTCTGCTTCGCCTCACCCTTGACTTGATCAAGAATGTGCTCAAAGCGGAAAGTGCATGCTCGCTCAGCAACAAATTTGGGATCCTGACCGTCAGCCAAAGGCGTTCCAGTCGCATCTTTGAACTTGATACCTGCGGCTTCCTCGAGTTCGGTGATCAATGCCTCAAACGTACTTGCAATTTCGACATTGCCTTCGTTTTCGACATCTTTCAATTCTTTCTCAAAGATCTTTCGCTCGTCTTCCGAAAGGCTCATGCGACGCGAGAATTTGTGGGTGTCAATGACGATCCCTTCGATCCCGGATGGAACCTCCAATGAATCGTTCTTCACATCCTCACCGGCACGTCCAAAAATGGCGTGCAGCAGTTTCTCTTCGGGAGTCAATTCAGTCTTGCTCTTTGGACTGACCTTGCCCACCAGGATATCACCAGGTTTGACATAGGTTCCGACCTGAACGATCCCAGTATCATCGAGGTTACGGAGAGCTTTTTCCGACACGTTCGGAATATCCCGCGTGAACTCTTCACGACCTAACTTGGTTTCGCGAATCTCAACATCAAAGTCCTCAATGTGGATCGAGGTATAGGTGTCGTTCCGTACCAGCTCTTCGCTGATGATGATCGCATCCTCGTAGTTGAAACCATCAAAGGACATGAACCCTACCAGAACATTTCGCCCCAAGGCGAGTTCACCTTTTCGAGTGGCCGCACCATCGGCGATGATCTGGTTCCGCTCGACCTTATCACCCAACTTGATGATGGGTCGTTGATTCAGACAGGTACGCTCATTGAGGCCCTGATACTTTTTCATGTCATAGTGATCACTACCGATTTCAATTCTCGTTGAATCACAGTAGGTCACGGTACCTTTGCGTCTTGCCCGAACGACCATGGCGCTGTTGCGAGCGACTTCACGCTCCATTCCAGTGCCAACGATGGGCGGTTCTGCGACCAGCAACGGCACAGCCTGCCGCTGCATGTTGGAACCCATCAAGGCACGGTTCGCATCGTCATGCTCGAGAAAAGGAATCAAGCCGGCCGAGACGCCCACCATCTGGGCTGGAGCAACGTCCATGTAATCAACCTGTTCCGGCTGCACAATTTCGAAGTCACTGCGGAAGCGGGCAATCATATTGGGGCCTGCAACGAGGTCGCCGTTATTGACCTCGGTGTCTGCAGGAGCCACGTAGGATTCGCTTTCCTCATCAGCACGCAACCAGACCGTTTCATCCGTTACCTTGCCACCTTTGATTCGTCGGTAGGGGGTAATCAGGAAGCCATAGTCATCGACACCGGCGAAAATTGCCAGCGAGCTGATCAGACCGATATTGGTACCCTCAGGTGTCTCAATCGGACAAATTCGACCGTAGTGAGAAATGTGCACATCGCGGACTTCGAAGCCCGCACGCTTTCGATTCAAACCTCCCGGCCCCAATGCTGAAAGCCGACGTTCGTGGGTCAACTGACTCAGCGGGTTGGTTTGGTCAACGACCTGCGAGAGCTCACCACGACCGAAGAAGTAATCAATGGCGGCCGAAACGCTCTTTGGGTTGATCAAAGACCGAGGAGTCATGTCCGTCGCATCCTTGATGCTCATTCGCTCCTGAACGGTACGACGAAGCTTCAAAAAACCCTTACGCAGTTCTTCGCTGGCCAACTCGTCGATGGTTCGCAAGCGACGGTTGCCAAGGTGGTCAATGTCATCGATTTCGGCGTCGCTATCTGTATCGAAAAGATCGATCAGATACCGGATGGCGGAAATCATGTCATCTGGCCGAAGCGTCATCTCGGTTTCTTTGGCATCCAACGCCAATTTACGATTGAGACGGAAACGACCGACTTTTCCAAGCCGATATCGATTCTCATCGTAGAACTTCTCGGTAAAGAGAGTTCTCGCCTTCTCCAACTGCGGCGGATTACCGGGACGAAGACGCTGATAAATTCTCAGTAATGCTTCCTCGTGACTGGCGGTGTTATCCTCTGCCAATGTATTGAAAATCAACGGAATCTTGGGAGAGTCCATCGCTTCGATGCTCTTCACACCCGCAGTGCAAATGGTTTCGGAGACATCTTTCGTGATCCGGTGCCCTGCTTCGACGATAATTTCACCAGCACGCTCGGAATCGCTTGGGTAAACGACATCGTCCACAGCGATCATGCCTTCGATTTTCGCAGCACTGCGACCACCGCTGAGCTTGACGGTTCCTGTCTCGTAGAAAGCGTTCAGTAGATCGGCATCTGTCGAAAGACTTGGGTCCATCGCTCGCAACAATGTCGTTGCCGCAAACTTACCGCTCTGATCGATGCGAACGGTGAGTGCGTCTTTCTTGGTAACATTCACCTCAATCCAGGAACCACGCTCCGGAATGACACGGCAGCTTGGAAGCTTGCGGTCGGTCGTCGTATCCTGCTCAAGAACAAAATCCACCCCAGGACTACGATGCAACTGGCTGACAACAACACGCTCAGCACCGTTGATAATGAATTCGCCACCGCCCATCATGATCGGAAGGTCGCCGAGGTAGACCTCTTCCTCATGCGGCTCCTCTCGGTTCAATCGAAGCCAGATTCTCAAGGGACGTCCGTAAGTCAACCTTAACTGACGACATTCCTGGCTTGTGTAGCGAGGCTTTCCGAGCTCATAGTGCAAATACTCAAGCGTTGTGTTCCCATCGTAACTGCTGATGGGAAAAATCTCGCGAAGAACTGACTCCAAACCGTGTGCCTTGCGTTGCTTCGAATCAGCATCGGCCTGCAGGAAGGCAGCATAGGAAACAGTTTGAAGAGCAGTAAGATCGGGAAGCTCGAAATTACCGAGACCGGTTCCGAAGTGTCGGACGGTAGTCGGCTCAAGTCGACGTTGACTCGTGGTTGCCATCGTTTGGGAAAACTCCGTGGAAGGCCAATTGGTTCGTACAGGCCGGCGTCTTAGTAACGCTGACCGGGACAGCGGCAATGTTTACGGCAATGTTTACAAGTTCAGCGCAAACCTGTCGCTCAAAGGTTGTTCATGAGCGGGGAGGACACAGTTCTACCGATTCCTATCGCGGCACTCCGGGGCAGCGAGCGGGAGAATCGGGAGTAGAGAAAGACGAAGAACGCAACATTGGGCCGATGATCACTCTGGAAAATTAACAGATCACCCGATTTCCGAAAAGGGCAACTTTCAAGATCTGGCCCGAATAATGCACCGGCTGGATAACAACGGCTTTTCAGGGGATCCGATTGACTTCCCAAGTCGCCGAGCACCACACGGCTGCAACCAGAGCTCGCAACACAAAAAAAGTTGAATTTTTTTCCAGCAAAGGAACCCACAGCCCCCTCAAGGAGCAGCAACGGATGCGAGGCCATCCTTAAGGAGAAAAAAACTTAGATTCTTCTGAATTTTCCCAGCTACTCGTCTCTCGGAAAACTCGAATTCACCCCAACTTTCACAAAATCCCTCGCCTTCGGAACCTCACTCGAAAGAAACGTCGACATTTCGTGTTCATACCCTCGGCAGCCCCACAACCGTTCGCGAAACAGCGTGCCCAGCTGCTCGCTGAGGAAGTTGATGAAGAAAATCGCAAGACGAGGTCACATTCCCAACGGTCTCCCTTTCCATCAGTTCGTATTTCCGCAGCCCCCATTCCTGGCGGCTCGCGACCGAGCGCCGGTCGCGTCATTAAGAAACACCCATGGCTTGAATCGAGCCTCTTGCCCTGCCTGGGACTTCACACCGAGAACATCATGAGGAAGCCGATGGCTTGGCTAAAGTCAGGCTTACGTCAGCTGATCGAGCTGATCAAACTCCCCTGGTGCGGCTGCTGCTGTATCGTTACCTCTTCCAACGCCTGCCCCAGATGTGCGAATTCCAGTGCTGCCACGCATTTTTAATACGGCGTATCCACCTCTCGATTTCGACAGAACAGTTCATGAACGTATCCGATTTCCTTGAAACGCACTTTCGCCACTTCAACGCCCGAGAGCTGGTGGCCGCAGCCCGTTCCTACCGCGACTTTGTCTCTGACTCGGAGCGTGGCCGAATGATGGTCACGCTAGCAGGGGCAATGAGCACTGGCGAACTGGGCATCTCTTTGTCAGAGATGATCCGGCAGGGAAAAGTGCATGCCATCACGTGCACCGCTGCAAACCTGGAAGAAGACATTTTTAATCTCGTTGCAAACAGCGAGTATCGCATTGTTGAGAATTGGCGTGCCCTTTCCGCCGCAGATGAAACCAGACTTCGCGACGCCGGTTTCAATCGCGTGACCGATACCTGTATTCCCGAAACGGTCATGCGACACATTGAAGGTCGCCTACTGACTCGATGGCAAGAAGCAGCTGAAGCAGGAACCCCGCGTTTCCCCGTGGACTACATGTTCGATCTGCTTGATGACGAGGACTTGGTGCAGCATTACCAGATCCCGCGAGAACACAGTTGGCTTGCTGCTGCCAAAGACAGGGGGATCCCTGTCTTTGTTCCTGGATTTGAAGATTCGACGCTGGGCAACATTTACACAGCTCGAGTCATCGAGGGCGTGGTTCCCAATCATCAAGCATTCGTGACAGGAACCACGCAAATGGAAAGTTTGGCAAAGTGGTACCAGGAACAGGCCAGCGAGGGACCAATTGGGTTCTTTCAAATTGGTGGCGGGATCGCAGGCGACTTTCCAATCTGCGTCGTACCGATGTTAATTCAGGACCTCAAACAAGATGTGCCATTTTGGAGCTACTTCTGTCAGATCAGTGATGCAGTGACCAGCTATGGTGGCTACAGCGGCGCCGTGCCGAACGAGAAAATCACGTGGTACAAACTTTCTGAGTCGGCACCCAAGTTCATGATCCAAAGCGACGCGTCGATTGTTGCTCCGCTTGTTTTTGCTTATGTACTGGGCTGGTAGAAGTTAGAATGATTGGGAAACAGCATCCTCGTGTCAGTAACGAGACGTGAATGCGACGAACCGATCTGCAAACCATTCTCAGCCCGAACCACCGATGTCGCTCGCTGATAGTGGCACCTGCTATTTGGAGCATTGAATTGTGACACGACGCGCCTCATCCAACACGAAGCCGACCACGGTGAGCCTTAACCCATGCTTCACTGCAAGCAAGTTAATGACACGACGACGAGCATTGAGCTCAATTGCGATCGCAGGAACGTCTGTTGCTGCGAGAAGACTACCTGCAGCGCAGAAAGAACCCCGCGGCAAGCATTCAGACAGCACGCAGGGCCTGATCAAATCAATCACCAAGCAGACGCTTTGGAAAAATCGTGATGGCAAAGGCACGACCTGGTTTCACCCTCGTGCCTGCATGCTACCACTCGATCCCAAATCGAAAGACCAACGCACTCATGCGTTGATGCTGCTGCAGGAAATCGGAGGCTCGGATTACTTTGGACAGGTTCACGCGAGCGAATCGAGCGACATGGGGAAAACATGGACTGCGCCAGCGCCGATTGAATCTCTGGGACGCGATCCAGTTGATGATAACGAAGGACTGCAGGCCGGCGTATGCGATGTCACCCCTCAATACCATCCGCCAACTGACACCACCCTGGCGTTGGGGCATGTTGTATTTTATCGCGGGCCAAAATTCGCAACGAAAGATCAACTAGCGCGGTTCCCCCTCTATGCCGTCCGAAGCCGCGATGGTTCCTGGTCAGAGCGAAAAAGATTGATGTGGGATGACCCTCGCGGTGTCTTCATCTATTCCAACAACTGTGGCCAGCGTGTCGTCATGCCCAATGGTGACATCATGATGTCATTCACGTTCGGTTCTGAATCAAACAGTCGCATGGTTGCGGGTGTTCGATGCACATTTGATGGCGACACGCTTCGCGTTGCTGAGGTGGGTAAGCCACTGAAGAATCCGATCGGACGGGGACTTTTGGAGCCCTCTGTCACGAGGTTTCGAAATCAGTTCCTGATGACAATACGAGCCGAAGATGGGCATGGCTACGTCGCTGTTAGCAAAAACGGAATCGATTACGGAACTCAACAGGCATGGCGTTGGGATGACGGAACAGAAATCGGCATGTCGACAACGCAACAGCATTGGCTCACGCGCGACGACGCGTTGTATCTTGTTTACACACGACAGGACGCCGCCAACAAAAATGTCATTCGCTGGCGATCCCCGCTCTGGGTGGCTCGCGTCGATCCTGACCGGCGGGTTTTGATCCGTGAAAGCGAACAAACAGTCCTTCCATTGATGGGTGACGGCGTCAATGAACCAGAGTCAGTCGCACTGATGGGTAATTTCAACATTACCAATGCCAACCCGATGGAATCGTGGGTGACGGTTGGTGAGTGGATGCCCAAACGAAATGCACGGGGCAATGTTCTGCTGGCCAGAATCGGTTGGATTCGGCCTAACGGGCTGACGCCCGGCTGAAGTGCCGGTCGCTGGGCAGGTCCCCACCTGCTCGACGCCTGCCCCTCGGTTCAAGAAAAACTCGGTCGGTGTCGAGCTCGTTTCATTTTTCTTCACCGCTGGGGCAAAACCGTTCAACCCTCACCCCCGAGGTTGGATGTTGAATGGATCATCCTCGAGCAATCTCCATCCGAAAGTCCGTGAGTCGTACCAAAGTTCGTGAAGAACAAGGCATGCCGCCTACTAAACAAGGCAAGAATGGGGCATAATCGCCGACTTTACCCTTTCACCCCATGTAAGTGGATTTCGACGCATGTCGGCAGATAAAATTGGCGATCTCGCTGTCACTTTCGATGATGTTCTGCTCGAACCCCGCTACAGCGAAGTCGTACCTAGCGACGTCGATGTCAGCTCGCACCTAACGCGACGGATTCGTCTCCAGATTCCGTTCCTGTCGGCTCCCATGGATACGGTCACCGAATCGGAAATGGCTATTGCTTTGGCCAAAGACGGCGGACTCGGCATTATCCACAAAAATCTGTCGACTCTAAGTCAGACCGAACAGGTGATGAAGGTCAAACGTTCGGCAAACGGGATTATCATCGACCCGGTCACCCTGTCCCCCGAGGAAAAGGTCGGCCGGGCAGCCGAACTGATGGACGAAGCCAATGTCTCAGGCATCCCCATTGTGCACCAAGACCAGACTCTTGTAGGCATCCTGACCCGCCGCGACCTGAGATTCCTAGAAGACCCAGACCGCCCAGTCTCCGAGGTAATGACCCGTGAGAATCTGGTAACGGCGGTAGGAAATGTAACGCTTGAGGAAGCTGAGCGGATTTTAACGGCAAAAAGGGTCGAGAAACTTCTGCTGGTTGACGAAAATAGAAAACTAACGGGACTGATTACCATCCGCGACATCGACATGATGAAGCGTTTTCCCCGTGCCTGCAAAGATCCGCAAGGCAGATTGCGAGTCGGAGCAGCGGTGGGAGTCAGTGATTTCGAGCGTGCCGAGGCACTTATTCAGCAAGGTGTGGACCTGCTGGTGGTGGATTCGGCCCACGGACACAGCAAAAACGTGATCGAAACCGTTCAGGAAATCAAACAACAGA
>JBPCVE010000177.1:0-14420 GCA_051010795.1 Rubripirellula sp. | reverse complement strand
ATCATCATCTCATCGATAACATCGTCCATCCCAACGATCGTCTTGCGCAATTCGGTAACGATCGCGTCTCGTGCCTGGCCAAGTTCTTCCACGGCCTGAATGTCATCCGTCTGCTCTGTCATGAATTACTGCCAATGTGATTGATGTTTGCCGTTAATCGGGTCAAGGAAGCGACAGGCCCCCAAAGCACGGACAGAATCGCAGCACCAAAAGCAGAAGCAACAGACGGCGTTCGGTACCCCGGGACTAACTGTTGGCTTCGGCTGCTGTAAGTAGGTGCTGCGATGAATCTGATCTCGGCAAGAGCCTGCGTTGGGCGATCGTACACGAGCCGCCATCGGCGTTGGGTAGGAAATCATCGATGGCTCAGCACTGCTCCCTTGCGCACATCTCCATCAGCGTCCCAAGTCATGCGAGACGAGCCCATCGAATAAGAACCCATGATACAGTTTTGCGACACCGATTTTGAGCAAAACACCATGGTTTCTGGGAATCTGAGAATTTCTCTGGTGCTGCGCACCTGCAAGCTGCAGCAACGAAGAAAAACAAAGTCAGGAAAGGGCAAGCGACAGAATGCGTGCACACGCCAGCAGCCACAATGCACCACCCCTACCACCACCGAATAGTGGGAGCTTGCCCTCACACCGCATGTTTGGGGATCGCGCGAGCGATCCGAACGATCAGACTCGCGCAGCGGATGACAGTAATCAACATGACCAAAAAAGTGATCACGAGCGCAGCGATGTATATCCAACTACGAAAAATCCCGCTCATTGTGAGGACTAACAGCACAGGAGGAAACACCAACGCTAACACTGCCAAGACAATGACCCATCGTACGGATGATGAAGCCGCTGACACCAAATCCAACTCCCCAAGGTACAACGCCAGTTTCTTGAGAAAAATAACAAAGCAGACCAGCCCCACAACCTCAGGAAGCAACCGCAAACTGGAAAGAAGCTCTCTGCCCAAAAAATTCAGGCCCCCCCTGAATCCAGTCACCTCGGCCACTACCGGAATCCCAATAGCAAATGCAAGCCAGACGACATGCATCGAAAGAGCAATCTTCACCCCCCCTCTGCAACCACTACCGACCGGCACGGCCAGACATAGAAACTGACCAACAACCACTGCGATAACTCCACCAACGGAACAAATACCGACCAAAATTCCAACAGCCGCGAAAAACACAGTGTAGCTTAGGTATTGCGAATTGACGTTATTAATGCTTAACCCAACGCCAAACCCAAGGACAGTACCTCCGATAACACTCAACAGCACTACACAGATTCCGTAATAGCAGGTCAACAGGCCCGCTCGGGTCATTTTCAGCCCGTGCTCGCCACCATGTGGCGAAGGCACTTGCTCTTCGCCTACCAATGCAGACGGGCGGTAAGGATTACTCGCCATGTCGTCTGCACTTGGCTTCAATGAGATTGGCGCAACTGAGTCCCCTGATCGATCCGCCTGCCCGCTGTTAGTTCCCCCAGCTTCAGTGTTCCTCTCATCATGAGCGGTGAAATCGGTAGAGCCACCTCGCAGTTGCGGCGGATTCTCGAGGGGATACGTTACATCGAACAGTCCCTCCACCGTGCCTGCTTTCACCCATTGACCGTCAGTGCCCAAACGCACTTCCGTTTCCTTGTCGATGCGAGCCTCAGCCACATGGCGTTTCAGTTTCCTGTCAGCGATCGGGCCCAAGATCTCGCTGTTACGTCGGACGTACCATTCTTTCATGCGACACTGATTCCCTCAAGTAAAACTGGCTTCACCAACCAACGGACCCCAGAAATGCGCAAGTGGCAAATCACAGAGGGATCGATGCAGCCAACGAGTCACTGCCGAGTCACTGCCGAGTCACTGCCGAGTCACTGCCGATTTAATGCGGCGTCACTGCTGAGACCAACGTTGAACCGAAGCCCCTTCCTCTGATCGATGACAGCAAGCAACTTAACATACAGGAAAAACCGCCGGCACGCCTGCCTCCCACCCATACAGGCTCAGCCTTATCGCATTGCTTGAACGCTTTGCGAATAAAAAAAGAACACTACGTGCTGTTAAATCAAATTCAGGCAACAGCTGCAGAACAACAGCACATGCCCTAAGATGAGTCAAGTCTTTTGCAACACGTTTGTGCACACACTCGGTCAGGTGTATTTGATTGTCGATAGGTAAACGTGATAGCCGCATCACGTTTTTCAGACTCATATCTCTTGGCATGTTGATTTTCGATACACAGTAAACCGGCAGTAAAATGAACTCATCCAAGCTTTTACGAACTTGATCCGTAATCCTTGTCCATTCACAGCTATTTCCTGCCAAGCCACATCTGCCTCACATTCTCACGGCATAGAAGAAGAGAGAAAAAGCGTGAACTCGCTACTTTCACCACGCGTCACCGTCGTTGGCTCCATTAATATGGACCTCGTGGTTCGCTGCCACAAACTGCCTGCCCCCGGGCAAACCCTGCTTGCGCAGTCCTCAAGCGAATTCTGTGGCGGCAAAGGTGCCAATCAAGCTGTTGCAGCGTCATTGGCAGGAGGTGACGTCTCGATGATTGGAGCCGTGGGTGATGATGCCTTTGCAGCGAGTCTGTTAGACAACTTGAAATTACATCAAGTCGATTACGCCCTGGTTCAACGGCACCTTGGATTTGCAAGTGGACTCGCCGTGATTGCGGTCGATTCAAATGGACAAAACTCAATCATGGTGGTGCCCGGTGCCAATTCAGCAGTGTCGCGGAAAATGGTGCAGGCGGCCGAAACACAAATCAGGAAATCCGACTGTTTGATGGTGCAATTGGAAACACCCATCGAATCCGTTCTGGAAGCGATTCGACTTGCTCGACAACATGGTGTGCGTGTCATTCTTGACCCCGCACCTGCCCCGACTGCACTGTTTCCTGACCTGCTTCAGGTCGATCTGCTTTGCCCGAATGAAACCGAAGCAGCGGAGCTGACGCAAATGCCGGTCACGAACGTGGAAGAAGCCAAGGCTGCCTCCAAGCAACTGCAAGCTCTTGGCGCAAAGAATGTTGTGATCACGATGGGATCCGAGGGCGCAATCTTGTGCCAGGAAAATCAGGCAACGCATGTTCCCTCCATTCCCGTGAATGCAATCGACACAACTGCAGCAGGTGATGCATTTGCGGGTGCATTAGCCGTTCGCTGGGCGCAAACAGGAGATCTACTCAAGGCCGTCGGCTTCGCAAACGTGGCAGGTGCGATCGCCGCATCGCGTGCAGGAGCTCAGGCTAGCCTTGCAACGAAAGAAGAAATTGAAGCAACGACATGAACACACTCATAGTCATCAGCACGTTGCTGATCATCACAGTTTTAACACAACCTGCGTCAGCGACACGACCAAACATCATCTTCTTCATCAATGACGATCAGGTGAAAGACGAAATTGGATGTTACGGTGGAAAGGTGCTGACCCCGAATCTTGACCGCTTGGCCCGCGAAGGCATGCGGTTTGACAACGCCCACACCGTCTCTACTGTCTGCACGCCGTCACGATACTCGATGTTCACAGGGCGTTATCCTGGCAATTCTTCGTTCAAGTCCTATCTGGCGTCGTACCCAAAAGACCGCCACGGTGCTCCTGGATTCAATGTGGGTCTTGAAGACGACAACATGAATGTGGGTAACGTGCTTCGACAGGCAGGTTATGTCACTGGACACGTTGGCAAACTTCACGTCGGTGTCCATCTGAAAACCGCACAGGAATATTCTCACCACGGACTCTACGACGTCTCCAAGCAAAGTGGATTGCTGGAACCTGATAACCCCAACGTGATTGCTGGCTGGCGAAGGAATGAGAAATGGTATCGACAATGGATCATGGATCGTGGTTTTTCATGGGCAACGTGCAAGGTGCCTACCCTCACCACAATCCCGAATGGACGCTTGAAGCCGCCCTTGAATTCATCGTACGGAACCGTGCTGGCCCTTTCTACCTGCACTACGCCACCACCATGATGCACGGTGGCCCTCAAGGGTGGAGCAGATCACTGGAGCAACCTCTTTCATCAAGCGCTGGAAAAATCGAAAGCCGACCCAAGGTCATTCCAGCTCGCGACGAACTTTGCAGACGAGTCGACGCCGCAGGCCTGGCAGAAAATACTTACGGATTCACGTGGATGGATGCAACGGTCGGAGCCATCCTCGAAAAACTTGATCAACTGAAGATTGCTGACAATACGCTGTTTGTTTTTTTAACCGACCACGGCACGGAAGGAAAGTTTTCTCTGCATGATCACAATGGTACTGCAATCCCCTGCATCATTCGCTGGCCCGGTGTGGTCAAGGCGGGATCCGTGTCCAGCAATCTGCTGCAAAACACGGATCTGGTTCCAACCTTCTTTGATGTCGCGGGAGCCACGATCCCGCAGGGATACCGAGTGGATGGCAAGAGCGTCCAGCCAATGCTCATCGATCCAAAAGCTCAAATACACGATCACCTCTATTTCGAATTGGGCTACGCGAGAGGAATCCGCACCGATCAGTGGAAGTACATAGCGATTAGTTATAGCGCCGACCGCCTCGATCAAATTGAAAACGCTTCTTTGAGGAAACTGCCAGGTTTGCTTGCCTACCAGGGCGGATCCAAAAAACGCGTCGAACCACCTGCAGCGGCGTCCCCACTATCTGCAACCCGACCAGCTTTACAATCTCAACGATGACCCGCTTGAGCAGAACAATCTGGCGGGGATGCCTGAGCATCAGGTTCAGCTCAGGACCATGCAGAGACTGTTGTCCGAAAAGTTCAAAGCACAGGGCCGACCGTTCGGAGAATTCGTACCCGGCGCGGACTCGGTTCCTGTGGAAAAAATCATGCCGCATCTCAAAAAGCTGGAACAACTTCGTCCCATCAAACGAGGCTTTGAGGCGGTCGAGGACAGCCCTGACAACACGCAGCCGTTAACAAGGTCCGAACGAAAAGCAGCAAGGGACGCAAGAAAGGCGAAGACCGGAAGAAAGGGTCAGACCAGCCGAAAGGATCAGACCGGCAGGTAACTGGCAGGCAACCGCTACCAGATCCTACGCTTGCACGTTTGGATCCTTTTTCTCGATTGCCTGAATCTGCCAGTGGGTTGCTCATCCATCAAGGGTTACAGTGCTACCTGGATACGACAAACGCACTCACCCGTGTTTGCACGATGACTTGACACAGCCGGCGACGGACCTGCGTGGCCATTTTCACATTTCCCCCAAATCGAATCTCCCCCGTTTTTGCATGTGCTGCCTCAGGCCTTCAGCAAACAGTGCGGTTTCTTTCCATTTTCGGTAAGCTGATGGTGGATTTGCCGATAACTTGCAGCCCGCTGCTGGAATGAGACACGATAATTGCTCCGGAAACGCCAAGCGAATCCGATGGGCACAACGATGCAATCGTTAGACAGACAAACGCCTCGAAAGCCAACTGTGTTCTGAAGCATCTGAATTGGATTGACAAACGACAAGCTGAAATGCATTTAACACCACAACCCACGAACAACATGAACCACCCATCGACCATCCTACGCGGCTGCCTAATACTGATCCCATTCATTTTCCTTGGCCCTCGAACAACTGCCGCAGAACGCCCCAACATCGTTTTCATCCTTGCTGACGACATGGGCTGGAATCAACCGGGTTTCAATGGTGGAAACCCCGCGCTGACACCAAACATTGATGGGCTTGCCAACGAAGGCATGCGGCTGAACGATTTCTACACACACAGCGTTTGCGCCCCCACCCGAGCGGCTTTTCTCACAGGCAGGTATGCATTCCGCACATGGAGTGACTGGCGATCAGAGGACTTTGGAAAACCAAGTTATCTGGCAAAACTGGGCTTGGAATTGGCGGTCAACGAGAGAGGTGAACCAACGCGACGCATTCATGCCCTCGATACAAACGAACGAACGATCGCCGAGGCACTGGGCGATGCAGGTTACTTCACATCCCTGATCGGGAAGTGGCATCTGGGGGAATGGCTTCCCGAACACCTGCCCATGGGGCAGGGTTTCGACCACCAATACGGACACTACGCTTGGGGCATTGACTACTACACCAAAACGATCGTCCACAATGCTCCTGCCCGATTTGCCGTTTACGACTGGCACCGCAATCAAAAACCCATCCAGGAGGACGGCTACGCCACGGATCTGATTGCAGCTGAGGCCGAGCGCATTGTCAAGTCACGCAGGCATCACAAGCAACCGTTTTTCATGTACGTGGCGTTCAACGCGGTCCACGGACCATTGAATCCTCCTCCCGGATTTGAGGGTAACGCAAATGACCCACTCGCAATACGACACGCCATGCTCAAGAGTTTGGACGGTGCTGTTGGGCGGATCACCAAGGCAATCGACCAGAATGGACTGCGAGAGAACACGTTGCTGGTGTTCACCAATGACAATGGCCCCGTGCTGGAAGAGATGAGCAAACCCTATCGGGGCACCAAAAATACGACATTCGAAGGCGGGGTACGTCAGCCTGCCATCATCCGTTGGCCGGGTCACACCAAGCCGGGCACAACCAAAGACGGCCTGATGTTCATTTCCGACTTCTTCCCGACCTTCATCACTTTGGCTGATGGAAACCATCACCAAAAACAGCAAATTGACGGGATCGACATGACGTCGATGCTCTTTGAGGGGAAACCCAGCCCCCGCAACGAAATCATTTACGACGTTGCGGGCAGTGTGCGTGTTCCCACCGTCCGGGCCGGAGATTTTAAGTTGATGGGAGACGCACTCTATAACGTCGTCTTGGATCCCTCTGAACAATCAGATATTGCGAGTCAGCATCCGGGTATCGTAAAAAAACTACGAACTCGACTTGATGCGGTTGGCAAAGAACGTCCACCGCTGGGTGAGAAACCACTTCTCATGGATCCACCACTACCTTATGTGTATGGGTTGAATGAACAGAAGCCGGTTCCAGCCTGGCTGGTCAAAGCGGTAGAGGAAATCCGAGCTACCCAACCCAAAGCTTGGGCTCCGGGTGAAACTCCTTGGCCCAAAGCCCCTGTCGGCGCCAACGCAAGCAAAATGGATGGGCTCAAGGATGAGACGGGAGACCGTAATTGATACGCCCCACTCTTGAGTTTGACCTGACACTGCTAAGCGTTATCCAACGGCATAGAGGACTCCACCGATCAGTCCGCCTACCCAAACCACAAATGCAAAGAGCAGCAGGAAAATGACCAACTGAGGACGCCGGTCGATTGCATGAGACAACATGGTCTGCAAGCGTTTCACCAGTGTGATCGGGCAGCGAATGGCACAATCACCATTCCGAATCCTGAGTAACTCATGCAACACCTCACCACAATCTGCAAAGCATTCGTCTCGGTTGCATGCCAGCCCTTTCTGAAGAAAACACCTCAACTCCGTGGGCACTGACTCCTGATTCACCTGATCGAATACTGCATCATGAATCGACGGAACAGACCGGTTCGCGGCTGCTTCAAGCGTATCACGAAGCGTCAACTTGCTGGAAATCCAATCGCTCAACGTAAGCAGCTCTTACAACAGAATGAAGGCACTATAAAGGTCACTCTTCCCGTCCACTTCACGTACATTGCCTTGGGCCTGCTCGGGTGCCATGTACCTGGGTGTTCCAAAAATCGCTCCCTGCTGAGGAGGCTCATCCTCAAGCGGTTTTGTCTGCCGACTCGCATCGCTCGATGTCCCCGCAGCAGGATCAGTCCGCGGAGACTTCCCCTCCCGGAACGCAGGTGTTCGTCGAGCAATGCCCCAATCAGCAAGCCAAACTTCACCATGGTCACCAATGATTACATTGGCAGGCTTGACATCACAATGAATCAAACCCTTGTTGTGAGCACAGGACAATGCGTTGACCACCGCACCAAAAACATCAAGTCTGGACTCCAGAGAAATCAGACACAGAGTGAACTGCCACGTGGTAGAAAGTCCGATCTCCAGACCATCGCTGGTGATGCCTGCCAAGCGGTGCCTGACCATGCCATAACGGCAGATTGATGGGTCTGGTCACTTTTAACAAGTCACTGCCCGCGGGTTGTGGGTGGGGGGGGGACGGAAGAATCCCGAGGATCCAATCCAGCAGGGCTTTACCGGGAAAGAACGCACCATCCAGAACTGGCGAGGGCGCAGTCTGCCCCCCCGTCGATATCGGGCCGACCTGATGGCAGAAAGGCTTTCATCAACGTGCGGCCCAATTATAATCAGGCCTACGCCAAGGCAGCGTGCCACCCAATTCCACAGCGTTTCTGCGTTATGTTCCAACACCAAAGCTGTTTCAGACACCTGCTAACACCTTTCCACTACACGGCCCCAGAGCATTACCAGCGGGACGTTGACGAGGTTTTCCGTTCAACATGGCAGTTTGCCTGCACACGTCAGGAGATCGCACACGACGGTGACTTCATCACCCTTGAGCTTTTTGGCGAACCGGTGTTGTTGAAAAATTTTGGTGGCGAGATTCGTGCCTTCCTGAATGTATGTCCCCACCGACATAGCATGTTGACCAGTGAGCCCACAGGCAACTCCCCCGGACTTTTTTGCCAATATCATGGTTGGGAATTCAAACAGGACGGTTGCACAGGAAAAATCCCGGAAGCAAAAGCGTTTCGTCCTTGGGATCGCGACAATTCGCAGCTACACACGCTTGGACTTGAAACCTGCGGCGACCTGATTTTCATCTGCTTTGAACCACAACGCACGCCCCCATTGAAGCAGTGGCTTGACCCTTGTCACGGGGAACTGGAACATGCCTTTCAAGCTCCCTTGTGGAGAATGGCAGAAGTCTGGGATTTTGAATCAGCCTCTAACTGGAAGATTCCAACCGAGAACACACTCGAGTCGTACCATGTGGCTACGGTGCATCCGACGTGGCTCGGTGAGAAACTTCCTGAAGAAACCCTCTCGGAACATGACTTGGACGGGCGATACACCACCTTGAGGTATGACTGCGATTCTCCGATGGAAGAAAAGCAGGCCAAGATTGGCGAGTATCTCGGTGCAACCGTTGACCACAGCTACCGACACTGGCACATCCACCCTAACATCGCATTCTGCCTCACCGACACATTCAATTATCGAGCAACATGCCAGCCCACATCGCCCACAACCTGCCAAATTCGAACTCGTATGTTTGCCCTGCACGGCACACGCCGTAATCCCTACGCCAAACTCTTGCGATACATGGCCTGGCGTATTGGTCGACGCACCATGAGAGGAATATTCAACGAGGATCGCGCTATCTTTGACGCACAGCAACGTGGAATCCAATCCAGCCGACACCGTGGTGTGATCGGAACACGTGAAGAAAGAATTCACGTCTTCCAGCGATATTTGTGCGATCGCATGAATTTGAATATTCCACCTGACCCAGCTGTGGAGCGGATGCATGAGCACACAAAAGAGTCTTCTTCCCCCCAAGCAACTTCGCAGCACACTGATTCGCAGCACACTGATTCGCAGCACACTGAGAGATCGCATTGAACGACAGCCACAAAGACATGCTGAAAGATTCAGTTTTCGCCACACTCACTGCTGCGTGCCGTGCTGATCCTGCCCGCACGCGTTTCCGTTTCCTTGACGAATCAGCGGCCGAACAGACGCTCACGGGCGGTGACATTCTCACGCGTTCTTTGGCATTTGCTAAAGGTCTACAAACCATCAGTGAGACGGGTGATCGCGTTCTGCTGCCGTTTCCTCCAGGGCTCGATTTTATCATTGGCTTTCTTGGTTGCATTGCCGCCAACCGCCTGCCCGTCCCTGCAAATTACCCCAAGGTCCGTCGTCCTTTGTCTCGCTATGAAGGTATCGCTAAAGATTGCCATGCTGATATTGCGATTTCAACTGCTTCCACCCTGCAAACAATCAATGTTACAGATCGAGCACAGCTCGAGTGGTTTTCAGTTGAGGACATGGAGTCCCGCGGAGCACCAGGGCCAATCGAAGTGGTGTCGGGCAACGACAGCATTCAGCGTCATATTCAGGAAGAAACCGACTGGGTTGAAGCGCAAGCGAAACAGGGTGCAACCGCTAACCGAGCTTCTCATTTCTGCGACGAGGACGTGCTGTTCCTTCAGTACACCTCAGGCTCAACAAGCAAACCCAAGGGAGTAATGATTACCCCCGAGAACCTGATTTCAAACCTGACTACGATCTGCCATGGCTTTGGTTTGAATCAAATCCCCCCCGAAGCAAGAATCGTTTGCAGCTGGTTACCCGCATATCACGACATGGGTTTAGTGGGTGTCATTCTTTCAACACTGATCCACGATGGCGAGGCTGTGCTGATGTCACCGGCTTCATTTCTCAGACGTCCAGCGTTATGGCTAGAGTCGATTCAACAGCACCGGGCAAGCATTACCGTCTCTCCAAGCTTCGGATACCAATGGGCTACAAGCCGGATTTCGCAGCAAGCAGCCGACCAATTTGATTTAGGTTGCCTGCGGTTAGCGGCGTGTGGAGCAGAACCCATCTCACCGGTCGTTTTGAAGCAATTCTCGGAGCGTTTCCAAAACGCCGGTTTTCGTAGTGAAGCCTTCTACCCGTGCTACGGATTAGCTGAGTCCACCCTGATGGTGAGTGGTGACCATCGTGGTGCGTCCCCCAACGCTCGCACCAAACATCAAATCGAAAACACCGACTTCGGGTACAGCAAACATTTTGATCGCGGTGCTCTCTCGCAGAACCAGGCGATAGAAATTGAGGAATCAAACGCGTCGATCGAAGTAGTTCACTGTGGAATGCCTGGGCTAAACACAAAGATTGAATTCGCTTGCCCCAAAACGGGAGAACGCGTCCAAGACGGCTCCATCGGCGAAATTGTTGTCAACGCTCCGAGTAATGCTGCTGGATACTGGAACGCAGCCGAACGAACCTGCGAGACGTTTGCATTCTCATTTCCAGATGAAGACCAAACCTATCTACGCACTGGTGATCTTGGATTCCTGCAGAACGGTCGCCTGTACGTGACAGGCCGTTGCAAAGAAATCATTATCATTGCTGGCCAAAACTTTTATCCCCACGACATCGAAAACACCGTCAAAGCTGCCCATCAAGCCTTGGCGCACATGCCGTCTGCAGCTTTCGCAAAGACCGGGGAATCGACCGAACAACTGGTGCTTGTTCAGGAAATCCCAAGAGGTCTTCAGCAAGACGAACAGGAACTCATCATCCGAAAGATTCGTCTGGCAGTGGTCTCGACCCACGAACTGGCGCCTGCCGCCGTGATCCTGGTTCGTGTCGCATCCATACCGAGAACCAGTAGTGGAAAAGTCCAACGCCTTGAAACCCGGGACAGCTTCTTAAAGAAACAACTGAATGTGCTGTCGTCCTGGGAATACAAAGCGACTGAAGACACGCATCTGTTCAAAGACGTGCAACCTTTGCTGCGGACAGGTAACCTAACCCGACTTCAGCGCCGAATCGAGAGCACCTTGTTGAATTGGGTCGCATTTCATACGGGTGACACTCCCGAATTCATAAAGGCTGACCAGTCGTTCGCCGAAATGGGAGTCGACTCATTGCAGTCCGTGCAGTTGGCACAGGATTTTGAGCGGTGGCTGGGTTGCCACATTTCACCAGTGGCTGTGTGGTCGTACCCAACCCCGACCAAAATGACTGAATTCCTTCTCTCCCAATTACAGTTAGAGACGCCCACTGGCGCCAACACCCTGCAACAGGATGTGGATGAAAAAGATCCGCTAGCAAGCTCCATTCCGAAGGGGTTCGATTTGGCATCACTTTTGGACCAGCTTGAAGACATGAACGAAGAAGAAGTTCATTCGCTTCTGGGAAACGAGCCGTTGGATAACCAATGACATCAAGTCAATTCAGACGCTGAGAGTCAAGCCGGACTGGTCCACATCGGCTTCCACGAACGAGTATCCCTAACAATGGTAGATGATACGATCGAGTTCCGTGGGCGTTCCGCATGCCCACACCGTTTCGCCCCACCATCGCACGGTAACCTCTCTTAAATCACCCCGGCTTTGAGTTTCCGATGGAGCGTTCAGGAGTTGACTGCAACCCGTTGGATTCGACGGCAAATCGTATCGACGACCGCATCAAGATGAGTTCTCGCAAAATAGTGGCCACCGGAAAACGATCGGTGCCGATAGCTTTGCCCCATCTGCTTCCACGGCGCAATATGTTTGGCACGGACCACGGAGTCATCTGAACCAGCTAGCGTCACAATCTCACATCCCAGCGGTGCTTGCGGCGTGTATTTGTAGGTTTCGAAAAGAGTGATATCAGAGCGGATGATCGGCAGCAGTAAAGAGCGAGCTTCCTGATCATCAATAACGGCTTGTGGGATCGCGGAATAACGGGCATTCAATTCGCGAATAAAATCATCGTCTTTTTTCAATTTGTGCAAACGACCACGCGACCAGCGGCCCTGTGGAGCACGAGACGCACCGGCAAACAGCAGTGCAATCGGAACCTGCAGCTTGCGAAGCTCCCGACCAACTTCAAAGGCAAGCAACGCCCCCAAGCTGAACCCTGCCAGTACAAGTGGCTGATCAGCCAAGGTTGAACCCCGCAGCACACGTGCGAAATCTTGTGCCAGTGGCACCAAGTCCGTTCTAGCAGGCTCCTGGAAACGATCCTCACGCCCAGGCAGCTTAGCCGCGAATAATCCCACTCCTTCATGAAAACGGCGTTTCCACGGCGCAAACGAGGCAACTCCGGCACCGCTGTAAGGAAAAACGCAGCAATTTACGGCATCCTGCTGTCTTAACGGGGCAAACCAATCTTCAATTTCTAGGCTCATTGCGACGAATGCACGACTTCACAGTTGAATACGGTTAATTAATATCGAGTCCAGAATAGTCTGTCTTTTGATAGCACGCACAGCGAATCCCGCAACAAGCTTGCTGACCCACCAAACAAACGATCCTGAGTACCTTCCGTGAACAAGCCACTTGAAGATCGCCTTGCAGCCCTGAGTCCCGCCAAGCTGGAATTATTGCAACGACAACTTCGAAAGCAGCAGGTCCAGCAGCCCCCCCCCCATCAGGACCCTGTGGCCATTATTGGGATGGCCTGCAGCTTTCCGGGCGCCCCCTCGGTGGACGACTATTGGCAGCTGATCCACGAGGGCCGAAACGAGACCCAAGTGGTCCCCAATGATCGCTGGCCTGTCGATGCTCTGTACGATCCCAATCCGGAACAGCCTGGTCGTGCATCAGCCAAATGGGCCTGCTTGATCAACGACATCGACCATTTTGACCCAGTTTTTTTTGGTATCGCACCGCGCGAAGCGACTCGCTTGGATCCCCAACAACGTCTTCTACTGACCTGCGCGTATCGGGCGATGGAAAATGCGTGCGTGAACCCAGCACTGCTGGCGGAAACGCCAACCGGTGTCTTCGTGGGCGCCGGTCAAACCGACTACTCCCGGGTGATGAGCCAGTTCGACAATTCAATTTATCACCTTGACGCCCACTGCGGCACAGGCGGAGCCTTGTCCATCTGTGCAAACCGGCTTTCCTACGTATTCAACCTGACAGGTCCGTCGAAATCGATCGATACAGCGTGCAGTTCCGCACTCGTCGCCGTGCACGACGCGGTTCAAAGCCTGCGTCGTCGCGAATGTGACGCAGCCTTTGCGGGAGGCGTCAATGTTTGTCTCTCAGCAGACACATTTATATCTCTCTCAAAAGCTCGAATGCTTTCTCCCACGGGTGCCTGCCGCCCATTTGATGAAGCAGCCAACGGTTACGTGCGTGGCGAAGGTTGTGGCGTCATCCTTCTGAAACGGATGTCGGATGCGATCCGTGATGACGATCGGATTCTGGCTGTGATTCGCGGCTCAGCAGTCAACCATGGGGGGCGAACCTCTGGCATCTCCGCTCCCAATGGAGCAGCGCAGCGCTCGGTCATTCAGGCCGCCCTCGCTGATGGTCGCATCACTGCCGATGAAATTCAATACATCGAGGCTCATGGAACTGGAACACCGTTGGGCGACCCAATCGAGGTCGATGCTTTGCGTGATGTGTTTCGTAGAAAATCCGAGCATGACACGCCTGTCTATCTAACGAGTGTCAAAGCAAATATTGGACACACTGAGATAGCCGCTGGTATCGCTGGTCTGATCAAGACCGTTCTGATGATGCAGCATGAAACCATCCCATCACAAGCATCGCTCAGTAATTTCAACCCACATCTTCAGTTTGAAGACAGCAGAATTGAGATTCCACAAGCAACCAACGCCTGGAATGTGACAGGGGCGCGTGTCGCAGGTGTCAGTTCGTTTGGATTTGGTGGCACAAACGCACACGTTGTCTTGCAATCGTCGACAGAGGGACTTGAGTCATCCGGGAATCCCAAAATCCCTGCAGTTTCAGGTTCCGCGACTCAGGCCATGCATTCCTCTCCCGCTGCGAATTCAGAAGTAGCGCCGGATCAAGCGTCTTTGGACCGCATGCCTTAC
>JBPCVE010000176.1:0-9171 GCA_051010795.1 Rubripirellula sp. | reverse complement strand
AACCATTGCCGATCCAACAGGGCGTCCTCAGTATCTTGTAGACCATGAACCGATTCGTGAGTTGATTTAGTGTCTCTCGGCAAACTGGTGTGTTCCAATAAACAAGGCGAGCGTTCGATGAACGTAGTTTTCTCTATGACTTTGAAGGCAAGCCAGCAGTTAATGCGTGGGGCCACCCGCTTACCCAAGCTCATGGGGTTGCTCTGTCTGACCTTCGGTTTGTCCAGTGCTGGGCTGGCCAATCTTTGGGCGGCTGACGTGAAGACTGAATCGCAAGAATCAAATACCGCAGTGAAGTCGCCTGTTCGACCATCACTCCAGTTTGATAACGTCAAATCGAATCATGGTTTTAGGTTGTCAGGCCTCGACGCTCGATTGCAACTTGTGGTTTCGCATCAGTTGGCTGGCCAATTACGCCGCGATGTGACTCATCAAGTGACTTATCGAGTGGACCAACCCACTGTGGTTAAGGTCAGCGATGGGATGCTGGTTCCGCTCCAGGATGGGGAGGCAACGGTCACTGCCGAGGATGCGAACGGGCAGACAGTTGAGTTACAGGTTCGTGTTGAAAATACAGGCAACGAGGCTGCTGTCAGTTTCCCCGGTCGTGTTGTGCCTATCTTTACGAAATTGGGGTGTCACGGTGGAGGTTGCCACGGCAAACTTGCTGGGCAAAATGGATTTAAACTTTCGTTGCTTGGTTTCGAGCCCAAGGAAGACTACGAGCATTTGGTTCGAGAGTCACGAGGCCGCCGACTCTCACCCGCCTCACCCGATCAAAGTTTGTTGCTGCAGAAATCGGTGAACACTTCGCCGCATGGTGGTGGCAAGCGTCTTGATGCCGATAGTCATGAATATCGTATTTTGTCCCGATGGATTTCACAGGGGATGCCCTATGGAAGTGACGATGAACCTCAGGTCGTCTCCATTGAGGTCATGCCCGAGCATCGGCGGCTGGACGCTGCGTCCAGCCAGCAATTGTCTGTTTTAGCAACCTACTCAGACGGCAGTGTGGAGGATGTGACGCGAGCTGCATTATACGAATCAAATGATTCTGAAATGGCCGATTGCGATGAAAGGGGGCTTGTTCATCTCAAAGATCTCGTGGGTGATGTTGCTGTCATGGCACGCTATCAGGGACATGTCACGGTGTTCCGCGCTGATATTCCGGTGCCTGATTCAACCATCACGGAAGACGCGTTTCCTCAGCAGCCTGAGAACCCTGTTGATCGTCATGTGTTCGCCAAGTTGCAATCCTTGGGGATTGGTCTCTCGCCCGTTTGTGATGATGCAACCTTCCTGCGTCGCGTGACGCTGGATCTTGCGGGGCGGACACCGACAGTGCCGGAGATCGCTGAATTTCAAAAAGACACATCACCCAATCAGCGGGAACAGGTAATCGACCGCCTGCTGGCAAGCGAGGGGCATGCGGAATTTTTCGCTGGAAAATGGAATGCTATTTTGCGGAATCGTCGGACAGGTGGGGCGTTGCGATTTGCGAATGTGGCCTTCCATCAGTGGATAAGAGAAAGCATTTCGGCGAACAAGCCGTACGACCAGTTTGTCCGTGAGATCATTACCGCATCAGGAAGCGTCGCAAGTCACCCGCCGGTAGCGTGGTATCAGCAGGTGACTGACACGAATCAGCGTATTGAAGATGCTGCTCAGTTGTTTTTGGGGCAGCGTATCCAGTGTGCCCGATGCCATCATCATCCTTACGAAAAATGGAGTCAGGCTGACTACGCCCAGTTGTCGGCTTTCTTTACAACGGTCTCGAAAAAAACTGGGCGGGATCCGTTGGAGCCCGTCGTTTTTGCGAAGCTGGGCGGGTCTTCAGCAAAGCACCCCAAGACAGGTAAGGCATTGAAGCCGGCAGGTTTGGATGCAGAAGAAGTCGCAATCGGTGCACAGGACGATCCGCGTGCACATTTTGCTGATTGGATGACCGATCCGGGTAACCCGTTCTTTGCGAGGGCTCTTGCGAACCGATACTGGAAACACTTCATGGGTCGTGGGTTGGTTGAGCCTGAAGATGATTTGCGGGTCACCAATCCGCCATCCAATCCTGAACTGCTCGATGGCTTGGCAGACGCGTTCACTGAGTCTGGTTATGACCTCAAAGCGTTGATTCGCTTGATTGTGACATCACGATGTTATCAGTCAGATAGTGACGCGTTGCCTGGGAATATTGGTGATAAACGTAGTTACTCGCGTTACTATCCGAAGCGTCTTCAAGCGGAGGTCTTGCTTGATTCCATTGATCAATTGACGCTCAGCCCGACCAAGTTCGCTGGTATGCCAGCAGGCATACGGGCCGTTGCTTTGCCCGACACCGGCTTCTCTTCGTATTTTCTTACCGTCTTCGGTAGACCTGAGTCGACGACCGCATGCGAGTGCGAGAGATCGCAGGAGGCAAATCTTTCTCAGAGTCTGCATTTGTTGAATTCGGAAGAAATACAAAGCAAATTGGCTGGCGATCAAGGGCGGGCTGCACGGTTGGCAGCAGATGCGAATCGCTCCGATGAGGAGAAAATACGAGAGTTGTACTCGATCGCGTTCAGTCGTGATCCGGATGACCGAGAATTGAAAGCGACTCTTGCTTACGTTGCAGGAAAGGAGAACCGACGTGAAGCTTACGAAGATGTGCTGTGGTCTCTGATTAACTCAAAAGAGTTCCTGTTCAATCACTGAGGTGGGCGATTAAAGGTCAACGAAAGCGGTGTGTCAGCTTGTTATCGCTAGTCGCAATCGCCACGATTTTTGCAGAGCCAATATGCGCGCAGTTTCACGTTTGTGAGCTTCGTTCACTATCACGCACGGGTGGCCAGCAGGGAACAGATTTTGATTTGGATGTCGTGGCAGGAGATCGCTTGAATGAGGCGAATGATCTTGTTTTTTCAAATCCTGGCATCACAGCTGTGCAACGGACGACGGCTGTCCTGCCGTTTTCTGATTCGCCAGTTGGACTTTCTGGAAAATTCCGTGTCAGCGTCGATGCGGCCGTTCCGCCAGGGGCTTATGAAGTTCGGGTTTCCGGGCGACACGGGCTCTCGAACCCGCGCATTTTTATAGTGACCTCGGCGGTCAATCAGTTAGTGTCCGCTGTCAGTCACGATCCACAGGTTCCTACCGAGTTGCCGACGGGGCAATTTGTAAATGCGTCTTGTACCGCTGAACAGCGGGATTGGTTTCGCTTTGAGTTGAGTGAAGCTGCGGATGTCCGCGTCAGCTTGCTGGCGGGGCGAGTTGATTCTCGTATGATTGGCCAAGTGAAGGTGCTTGATTCGAACGGGCGTTCCGTTGCCGTCGCTCGCGGTTCGGATGAGTTCGATCCGACAATCAGACTTGCGAAGTTACCAGCCGGAAATTACGCAATCATGGTCCATGATTTTTTGTACCGCGGCGGTAGTGAGTACCCTTACCAGTTAGTCGTTGCTGTTGGGGCTGACGAGCCAGAATCCGAAGCCAGCTTGTTCGGTTTGGGAAGTGGGTTGGTAGAAAAAGCAGCAGGACGGCTGCCGGCTAATCTGACGCCCTCTGCGATAACGCTTGGACCCGGTACGGTGAGCCTGTCGGATGCCGCTCAGCCCAGTGCGATTCAAAAAGTGGCCATGCCGTCCAAAGGTTCATGGTGGTTTCCCGTTGATCAAAGTGCCCAAGTGTTTCAGTTCGGGGCAAAGAAGGGAGAGCAGATCTCTGTTGAAGTAGTCTCTGATCGTGTAGGGCAGCCATCAGATGCCAGATTGTTTGTGCAGCGGATTGAACCGCAACAGGATGCAGAACCCAAGTATCATTCGGTTGCACAGGCAGATGATAGTTTTAAGTTGGGAAGTGAACCGCTGAGTCTGGTAACGAAGGACCCTGTCGTTTCGTGGACCTCAACTCATGATGCTGATTATCGGGTGCTGGTGCACGACATGGATGTTGGGCAGATGTTGTCGAAACGGCAAGCGTTCCAGCTCAGTATTGGTAAGCCGGTGCCTCGATTCAATCTCGTGGCCTTTGCTGCGTTTCCGAATAAAGATGTAAAGCAGTATCGTGGGTTCGGTTCCAAGTTGTTTCGAGGAGGAACAGAGGCAATTCATGTCATTGCGGCACGACGCGATGGCTGGGTTGGGCCGATCAAAGTGACTCTGGAGGGCCTGCCGTCGGGCGTGACTGCGACCGAAGTCGTGATGGCGGCTAACCAGCACGAGGCACAGATCACGCTGGAGGCTTCTGAGGACGCCAAGGCAACCAATTTCACAGTGGTGGTCGTTGGTTCAAGTGACGATGGGGAAACGAGGGTTGCTGCCACTCCAATGACTCAAATCTGGGGTCGTGGAGCCGGACGAGACTTTGTTCGGTCGCGAGTAAGCACGGATTTGTCGTTCCACGTCTCTGATCGTGATCTAGCTCCAGTCACCATTCGAATCAGTGATGGCAAGGTAGCTCAAATTAAAAAAACGGAAGCTCTGAGTGTTCCCGTTGCCATCACCCGCCGTAACGGTGGTGCCGAAGCATGCGTGCTGCGAGCTCGGAATTTACCGCCTGGAGTGACAATCGCCGACGTTACAGTGGCAAAGGATAAGAATGAGGGGGAATTAAAAGTTAGCGTTTCTGACAAAGCTTTGCCGGGAACTTATTCGCTCTGGATGCAAGTGGAAACTAAACTGAAAGTAAAGCCAAATACTCAGGCTCTCGAACGAGCCCAGGTTTATCGCAAACACCTCCAAACTCTGCATGATGATCCGGCTCAGACTGCCCAACTGGAAGCGATCAAGGCGGCAATCGTCGCTGCTGATAAGAAAGTTGAAGCCGCCAAAGCCGAGGCAAAAGAACAGCAATTGACTGTTTATATTCCCTCCCCAAATCTGACCATTCAGGTCGTTGATCCATGATCCGATTTCTTTCTTTGGCCGATCGTAATCACTATTTGCGGCCCACCTTGCCGATTTTAACACTGGTTTTCAGTGCCGCTTTCATCGCACAAGCGGATGCTTTGGAGCCGCCGTTGCAGGTTGCGCAACTCGAGCGTGATACGCCCGTTGATTACAGCTCTGAAATTTTGCCATTGTTAAAGCAGAATTGCCTTGCCTGCCATCACGCGAAAGAAGCCGAAGGAGGTTTGGTCATGGAAACACTTGAAACCCTTGTCAAAGGTGGTGATACGGGAACTGCATTGGTTGCTGGTAAGTCAGCTGAGAGTTTGCTCTTCACACGGGCGGTCGGAGGGGATGATCCCTTGATGCCGCCGGAGGATAATGGCGTAGGAGCAAAGTCGTTGAGTCCCGAGCAGCTGGGACTCCTCAAACTCTGGATTGACCAGGGAGCGAAAGCAGGAAAGGCAAAAGCTGTTGAGTCCATTCAGTGGCAGCCAATTCCTGAGTCCATTCGAACGGTCTACTCATTGCAGGTTTCCCCTGATGGAAATTTTGCAGTCGTTGGCAGAGGTAATCGTGTGATCGTTGTGGATACCGCGACTCATGAGGTCAGTGGTCGACTGGTGGATCCTTCTTTAACTGTAGGTGAGGTCACTGATGTTGATTTGATCCAGTCAGTCGCTGTCTCACCCCAAGCCGATTGTATCGCTACTGGTGGTTTTCGGACGGTCAGGCTTTGGCGTCGCAGCGGGCAACAGGTCGCTAGTGATGAGATGCCATTCCCCAATGCTGTCGGTCTGTTGGCAGTTCATCCATCGCACGATCTAGGGGCCTTGGTAAATGCGATTGGTGATATTGAAATTTGGAGCTTGCGTGAGCAGCAAATCAAAAGCACGCTCAAGGGCAACGCGGAGCGTGTTGTTGATATGGTCTGGTCAGAAGCAGCAGATTCGTTGTTGTCAGTGGACGAGATGGGACATGTCACGTATTGGGACATTGCTGCTGCCAAAAGAAAGTTTGAACACGATTCAGGAGGCCCGATCAAGGAACTAGCTTGGTCACCCGATGGAACTCAAATCGCATGGATCAATGCTGCAGGTGCACCGCAGTTTTTACGTGTCAATGCAGATTCTACTGGCTTGGAAATGCAGCAGGAAAGTTTGGGCGGAGTTGCTGCGGCGACCGCAATCGCCCTGTTGACCAAACCCGCTCTAGCCGTTGCTGTCGCTTCGGGTAATGGAACGGTGTCATTGGTGAATGGCGCTGACAACAAAGTGCTTCGAAAGATGGAGCACGGTGCCCCCGTGACTTCTATCGAGCTCAATGCGGATCAGTCAAGAATTATTACGGGTGGAGCCGATGGAGTGGTTCAGGTGTGGAATCAGTTGGATGGAAAGAATCTGTTCAAAGTGCGTGAAAGTCGTGGTGACTCACTCACAATCGCATCCGCAACACGGGATTCAGAACGTCAAAAAGGTGCCCTGACTCGTTTGAACGCGCAGACAGAGGCATTGAAGAAATCGCTGGAAAAAGAAGATGCTGCCTTAAAAAAGGTCACAGAAGAGCATCAGAAAGCAGTCACCGCCTTGGCCGAAGGCGAGAAGCAGCGGGTCGAGGCCGTGGCAGTTGTCGCAGCAACGGAAGCGAAAATTGCAAAAGCGGCCACTGACACCGTTGCAGCAAAGAAAGTAATCGAAGCAACCTCTGTTACTTTGGTCAGCAAAAAGTCGATGGTGGATCAAGTCAGTAAGCAGTTGGAGACACAAAAAGCTGAGCTGAAAAAAGCTTTGGAGGAAGCAGCAAAAGCGAACGCGGATGCAGAGCAAGCTGAAAAAATCAAGGCGGCCACTAAGGCGAAGTCCGATGCTATACAGAAGAAGATTGATGAGACAAACGCAATATTGAAAAAAGCAAACGATGAGGCAGCAGCTTATCAGGCGAAGATTGATCAGTCGAAGAAGACGCTTACTGATGCCGAAACTGTGACCCAGAAATCAAGCAAGGAACTGGATGCACAAAAGAAGTCTGCTACGACTGCTGAAACTGCGAAACAGAAAAGTGAGGCAGAGGTCGCGAAACGGAATCAGGCGTTGGGTACAGCAACCGCAGCCCAGAAGCGTGCTACTGATGCTATTCCCAGCCATCAAGAGGTGATTCAAGCGGAAATGACTCGCCAAGAATTGTTGGATCAGCGATTGGCGTCCCTGCAAGCAGCGGTTGCGGCGCCGGGGAATGCAGTGTGTGATTTGACGCTCGGACCCGACGACGTGGTCGTCGCGGCAAGGCAGAACGGAAGTGTCGATGTTTACCGGCTCAGCGATGGACGCGCAGTGGCTGAGTTCGCGTCGGCAAACAGGCTGCCGTTGCAAGTGGCTACCCATGGAAACATCGTGATCGGATTTGACTTGGATTCTGCACCGGTGGCTTGGTCGCTCGAGTCAAGTTGGGCGTTGGAGCGGACGATCGGTGCTGTCGATGACCCAACCTGGATTAGTGATCGAGTCACGGCCTTGGATTTTAGCCCCGATGGAAAATCACTTGCTGTTGGCAGTGGTCCGCCAAGTCGATCTGGTCAGGTTGTTGTCTTCGATGTGCAAAATGGAAGGCCGGTACGAGATTTCGGTGATGTGCACAGTGACACAGTGCTGGGGTTGTCGTTCTCGCCGGATGGTCGAATCTTAGCCTCCTCAGCCGCAGACAAGACCATACGATTGCTCGATCTGCGTCGAGGTGAACTCATTCGTTCCCTCGAGGGGCATACCCACCATGTTTTGTCCATTGCATGGCAGGACGATGGGCAAACAATCGCTTCAGCAAGTGCCGACCAAACTGTCAAAGTTTGGAACGTTGAGACTGGCGAGCAGCGTCGAACCATCTCTGGTTTCTCAAAAGAGATCACATCGGTTGTCTTTATCGAAGCCACGAATCAAGTGGCGTTGGCTTGTGCCGATGGACAAGTCAGGCTTTACGACAGTTCGAATGGTAAGTCTTTGAGATCTTTCAATGCATCGGGAGACTTTCTTTACACGCTAAGTGTCACGCCGGATGGGACAAGCCTGGTTTCTGCGGGCCAAAGTGGGAAGGTTCGGTTCTGGACCGTGAAAGACGGTAAATTAGTGCACGAGCTTGAGTGATGCGGACATTCGTTTGCATGATCGGCCCCCACAGATGATGCGGGGAAGGTACACTTGCATCTGTGGTAGCGATTTCTGTTGCTCGAATGCTGTGCCGGTTCGAGGGCTTGCTGGACATTTGAATGCTGAGTCGTTGGTGCCGAGTCGAGTGCGAATGGCTTTACATGAATCGTGATAGATGAGTCGCAGTGAGACTTAGGACAATGCAATGAAACTGATTTCTAAATGGATGCCGATCGTTGGACCCGAGGGGGTGGCAAGTCGTGTCGGTTGGGCGATGTTGTTATTGGTTTTTTGGTTCTCAGTTGAGTCTGTTTTTCTTTTCAAAAACGCAGACGCGCAAATGGTGTTTGTCGGTCCTGCGGGCGGTGTTCGAGTGCGAGCCCCCTTCGTGTCGGTAGATGTTTTGCCTTTTCACCGCGGGACTCGGGTACGAGTTCCTTACGCAACAATCAACGCTGGTTTTTACCGGAGTTATCGTCCGTTGCCGCCGGTTGCAGGCTTTTTTCCACTTCCGGTCCCCTATCGCTTCGCAGTTGCTGCTGTACCGGCATATCCGGTCATTGCGGTCCCCGCCTATCCCGCTGTTGTCTATCCGGAAATACCAAGTTATGAATACCCGCGTGTGATCTACCCGGATGTCGAGGTTGCCAGGCAGCCAATCGACGATGACGTCATTTCATCGAGTCGGCCCCGCTTGGAGCTACCCCTGCCTGAGCGTCTTCGCACGGCAGCCGAAACATTGGCGCGGACACTTTCCCTGCGTGAGGACGGTGATGTTTGGCTGAACTATCTTGGTCCGCAACGCATCATTGAGAACGTAGACTACGGTCGTCCAGCTGCGGAGCTGCAGGACTTGATGATCAATTACGATGGTGTCGTCAGCAATGGGACACTGAGATCGATTCAGCACGCGAGAGGTTTCGCTGCGTCGCGGGATTTGCTTCGACAGTACTTGGGGACTCAAGAATCTCCTGCCGCATCGAACGACGAACAGGTACCAGTGCCGTCGCGTGTCAGTCCGGCTGATTCAGTGCCGTCGAGTATCGTCCCGACTGATTCGGTGCCCGAACCGCCGGCACCGCAGTTGCCAAAGAATAAGCCGTTGAAAGAAGTGCCTGCTGGGCCTGCTACTGCCGTCGAGCAGTTGCCGGTTTCTGACACTGGCTTGAGAG